>JASHUE010000888.1:0-4285 GCA_030040195.1 Streptosporangiaceae bacterium
GCGCCTCGGCGCGGACCCGGGGGAGTCGCTGCGGCGCGTGCACCGGGATCTGCTGGCGATGGACCGGCCGGTGCGCAGGGGGGTGCGGTACGAGGCGACCACGCTCGTCGGCCGTGATGGCGACCTCAGCCGGCTCCGAGCGCTGACGGCTGGCGCCCGGGTGGTCTCGATCGTCGGGGCGGGCGGGCTGGGCAAGACCCGGCTCGCCCAGGCCGTCGCGCGCGACGCCGCCGTGCCGGTCGTGCACGTCGTCGAGCTCGCCGGGGTGCTGTCCCCGGACGACGTCGTGGGCGAGGTCGGATCGGTGCTCGGTGTCCGGGAGTCGATCCAGGGTCGCCGGGTTCTGAGCCCGGAGCAGCGAGCCGACGTCCGGGGGCGAATCGCGCAGCGGCTCGCTCAGGCGCCTGGCCTGCTGGTGCTTGACAACTGCGAGCACCTGGTCAACGCGGTAGCGGACCTGGTGGCCTTCCTCGTGTCGGCCACCTCCGAGCTGCATGTTCTTACGACGAGCCGCGCGCCGCTCGGCATCGCGGCCGAGCGGGTCTACCTGCTGGATGAGCTGGCGACCGACGACGCGGCCGAACTGTTCCGGGAGCGCGCGGTAGCCGCACGGCCGAGCGTCCGCCTGCCGCAGGAAGCGGTGACCAGCATCGTCACCCGCCTTGACGGGCTGCCGCTGGCCATCGAGCTCGCCGCGGCACAGGTCCGCGCCATGGCCGTGGAGGAGATCGACCGGCGGCTGGAGAACCGATTCGCGCTGCTGCGCGGAGGCGACCGCAGCGCGCCCGACCGGCACCAGACGCTGCTCGCGGTGATCGACTGGTCCTGGAATCTTCTGGATGCGGGGGAACGACGCGCGCTCCGCTGGCTGTCATTGTTCAACGACGGGTTCACGCTCCAGGCGGCGGAGATCGTTCTCGGTGGTGACGCCGTCCCTGGGGTGCAAGGCCTCGTCGGCCAGTCACTGCTGAGCGTCCGGGAAACGACGCTGGGCGTGCGCTACCGGATGCTGGAAACGGTACGTGAGTTCGGCCGGATGCAGCTAGTCGACGCTGGCGAAGACCGGTCGGCGCGTTCCTCGGTGCGCGGCTGGGCGGTTGACTACGCGGGTGATCACGGTGGCCGCCTGGCTGGACCCGACCAGTTCGCTGCGATCGACGCCTTGGCTGCCGAGGAGACTAACCTGGCCGACGAGTTGCGCGCTGCCATCGCGGACGGGGACCAAGTCTCGCTTGTTCAGCTCCTGGCAGCTCTGGGGATGTTCTGGACGATCCGCGGTGCGCACCACCGCCCCATCGCGCTCGTCGATGCCGTGGCCGGCGCGATCAGTGACTGGCAGCCACCGCGGGAGATGCACGAAGTGGCCTGCGCGGCAGTAGCGGTCCTGCTCAGCAACAGCATTATCGGCGGCAGTGACCGGTTCGGCCAGCTCCAGTCGGTGCTGCGACGCCTTGACCGGGGCGCGGCCAGCGACCTGCGCTTGTCCGGAATGGCAACCGTCATGCTGGCGGTCGACCCGGCCGACCCCGGCGCGTTCCTCGGCCGCCTTGAGCAGCTTGCCCGCGACAGCGATCGGGACACGGCTATCGCTGCCTGCATGTGGCTCAGCAACATGCGCGAGAACACCGGAGACCCGGTCGGCGCGATCGGGGACGCGCAGCGCGCGCTGGAACTGGTCGGACGGGACGACGGGCCGTGGATGGTCGCGACGCCGCGCGCGGAGCTTGCGCGCCTCAGCATGCACATCGGTGACCGTACCGCGGCCGTCGAGCACGCCCAGGCTGCGCTGCCCGTCATGCAGCGGCTCGGCGCCGGCGACGACGAGATCCAGCTGCGGTCTCTGGTCGCCTCCTGCGCGATCATTGAGGGACGGCTGGCAGATGCCGAGGCCGAGCTTGACCGGATGGACCGGATCAGCGAGAGCTGGACGGGCTTCACCGGGACGGTCTTCCAGGACATCTGCCGGGCCGAGTTGCTGCTGGCGCAGGGCGATCATGCCGCGGGCCTGGCCCTCCACCGCGACTGCACGGCCCGGATGCGGGCGCTCACGTTTCCTGGCGTTCCCAGGACGGGCCTGGAGGCCTGGACCCTGTTCGGTGAGTCGATGACGCTGACCGCGCACGCGCACTACGCGGCGGAGGACGACAAGACGCGCGGAGACGAGCTGTTCCGCGCCTGCCGCAGCGACGCGCTGAAACTGCTCGCCGCACCGGACGCTGAACTCGACTATCCGGTCACCGGGCAGCTCCTGCTCGCCCTCGGAGCTTGGAGCCTGCTGCAGCGCGCCGCGCCGGCGGACGACGCGATCCGGTTGCTCGCGCTGGCCGACCGGTTCGCCTACAACCGGGCGGTCCCGTCGATGATGTGGGATCGGATCGCGTCCAGCGCCGAGGAATCGGCACCCGGGCTGATCGGCGAGTTCCAGGCTGAGTACGCAGGTCGCCGCCCGGCAGACCTGCTCGCGGAGGCCTGCCGGGCGGTCGAGCAGCTGCCTGCCTGACGACGCGCCTAGATGTGGCGCTTGTAGCTGTAGACAGACAGCGGCGCGAAGATCGCGATCACGGCCAGGCCGGCCAGCAGGGTCCAGCCCGCCTCACCGCTGATCACGCCCTGATTTGCGAGGTCACGGCCCGCCGACACCAGGTACGACACGGGGTTGACCCTGACGAACGCCGCGAGCGGTCCTGGCAGGGTCTTGACCTTCACGAACGCGTTGGACAAGAACGTCAGCGGAAAGAGGATCATCATCGACATTCCCTGCACGCTGCGGGCGTTGCGGGCGATCGTGCCGATGAAGGTGAAGATCCACGCGAGCGCCCACCCGGTGAAGATCGCCAGCAGGATCGCGCCCAGCACGCCGAGCGCGCCGCCGCCAGGGCGATACCCGATGGCGATACCCGTCGCGAACGTCAGCGTCGCCGCGATCAGGTAGCGGACCAGGTCGGCGACCATCGGGCCGGCCAGCGGCGCGAGGCGGGATATCGGCAGCGACTTGAACCGGTCGAACACGCCCTTCTCCATGTCCTCGCGAAGCTGGACTCCGGTGGACATGCAGGTGGTCAGCACCGTCTGGGCGACGATGCCGGGGATCAGCAGGGGCAGATACGCCTGAACGTTGCCGGAAATGGCGCCGCCGAAGATGTAGGCGAACATCGCGGTGAACAGCAGTGGCTGTACCGTCACGTCGAAGAACTGTTCCGGGTTGCGGCGCATCTTCTTCAATGCCCGCCAGGCCATCGAGAACGTCTGGCTCACAGTTTCGCCCGGGCTCGTCCGCGGGCGGGCCCGCGCTACTGCCGCGGCGGGATCGACGATTGGCAGCCTGGCCGTCAGATGCGGTCGGGTCTGGCCTACGGTCGCGGTGCTCATCGGACCTCCAGCAGGATCTCGTCGCGGACGGTCCCGGCCGGCTGGTCCGGGCCGCCGGCGCCATGGCCGGTGAGCGTGAGGAACACCTCGTCGAGTGTCGGCTTCGCCACGCTCACCGAGGTGATCCGCACTCCGGCCTGCCGGAGCCCGATCAGTACGTCGGCGGCTCCGTCGGCGGTGTCGAGCGGCACGTTCATCCGTCCCGACTCGGGCGTCAGGACCGGCTCCCTGCCTGCCACGCGCCACACGACCTCGCGGGCGAGAGCCTGATCGGCACCCTCAGCAAGCTCCACCTGGAGCGTCGAGTTGCCCACCGAGGTCTTCAGCTCGTCCGGGGTCCCCTCGGCCACCTTGCGACCGTGGTCGATGACGGCCACCCGGTCGGCGAGCTGGTCGGCCTCGTCGAGGTACTGCGTGGTGAGCATGATCGTGCAGCCGTCCGCCACCAGGCCGCGGATGGTGTCCCACATCTGGCCGCGGGTGCGGGGGTCCAGGCCAGTGGTTGGCTCGTCCAGGAAGATCAGTGGTGGCCTGGTGATCAGGCTGGCCGCGAGGTCGAGGCGCCGCCGCATGCCGCCCGAGAACTGAGAGATCGGCTTGGCCGCCGCCTCCTCCAGGCCGAACTGCTCCAGCAGCTCGCGGGCGGTGGAACGGGCGCTGGCTGATCGCAGGCCCTGTAGCCGGCCGAACAGCCACAAATTCTCGGTGGCGGTCAGGTCCTCGTCCACTGACGCGTACTGACCGGTCACCCCGACGAGCTGGCGCACCCGATGCGGTTCGCGGGCGACGTCAACTCCGAACACCCGAGCTTGCCCGGCATCAATCGGCAACAGCGTGGCGAGCATTCTCAGCGTTGTCGTTTTCCCGGCCCCGTTCGGGCCGAGCACGCCGAAGATCTCGCCCTGCCGGACCTCTA
>JASHUE010000889.1:0-2726 GCA_030040195.1 Streptosporangiaceae bacterium
ATCTCGGACTGGCACTGGGCGGGCGGGACCCTAGCGTTCGTGTCGGCCACCGCGACCCGCCAGGGGGAACTGGTCGCGATGCCGCTGACACTGGCGGGCAACACGGGAGCCGAGCGAACGCTCACCAGCTTGACCCGGCCGTTCGCGGACAGCGTCAATGTCGCCGCGCCACAGCGGTTCGTCGCCACGTCGGCCGACGGCTCGCAGGTGGAGTGCTGGGCGATCGCCCCGCTCGGCGCGAAGCCCGGCGTGCGGTACCCGACACTGCTGAACGTCCATGGCGGCCCGTTCACTCAGTACGGGAACCGTTTCTTCGATGAGTTCCAGCTGCAGTCGTCAGCGGGCTTCGGGGTGCTGTACTGCAACCCGCGCGGCAGTTCTGGCTACAGCGAGCAATGGGGCCGGGCCATCCGCTTCCCTGAAGCCGAGAACGATCCGGGCAGCGGGTGGGGCACCGTCGACTACGAAGACGTGATGGCCTGCGTCGACACGGCCTGCCAGCAGTTCGACTGGATCGACCAAGACCGCCTTGGCATCCTCGGCGGGTCTTACGGCGGCTTCATGACCTCCTGGGTCATCGGTCACACGGACCGGTTCAAGGCCGCCTGCTCCGAACGCGCCTGCAACAACCTGCTGACGATGGAACACAGCTCCGATATCTCGGGCTTCTTCAAGTCCTGGGCAGGCCGCGATTACCTCACCGATCCGGCCCCCTACATCCGGCACTCACCGGTGACCTATGTCCGCGACATGACCACCCCGGTGCTGATCATTCACTCCGAGGACGACCTGCGCTGCCCGATCAACCAGGCCGAGGAACTGTTCGTGGCCCTGCGGATGCTCGGCCGCGACCCGGTGATGGTCCGCTTCCCCGGCGAGAATCACGAGCTGAGCCGGGGCGGGGCGCCGGGGCATCGCGTGGCCAGGGCCAAGCTGATCCTGGACTGGTTCCGCCAGCGCCTGCAGGCCGTCGTATAGCCGACGCGGCCTGGCGCCGACGCCTCTATCCGCAATAACGGCGCCGCGATAGCTTTGTCAGCCATGGCCACTGCATCGGTGAATGGCGTCAGCCTGTCCTACAGCGACAGCGGCGGCGACGGTCCCGCCGTCGTGCTCAGCCACGGCTACCTGATGGACGGCTCGATGTTCGATCCCCAGGTTGCCGCGCTGACGCCGGAGTACCGGGTCATCACCTGGGATGAGCGGGGATTCGGCGCCACCAGGGCAACGGCACCGTTCACCTACTGGGACTCGGCCGCGGACGTGCTCGAGCTGCTCGACCACCTGGGCATCGGGCAGGCCGTCCTCGGCGGCATGTCGCAGGGCGGGTTCCTCAGCCTCCGCGCCGCGCTGCTCGCCCCCGAGCGGGTTCGCGCGCTGATCCTCATCGACAGCCAGGCTGGGCTGGAGAACCCTGAGATGGTGCCCGCTTACGAGCAGATGGAGCAGATCTGGATGGAGCAGGGGCCGGCTCCGGTGCAGGACGTCGTGGCCAGCATCATCCTCGGGCCGCCGGACGGTCGCGTGGACTACGCGCCATGGTTTGCCAAGTGGGCCGCCTGGGACGCCGACGGGCTGCGGATCGCGTTCCGCTGCCTGCTGGACCGCGACGACATCACCGGCCGGCTGGGCGAGATCACCTGCCCCACGCTGATCGTGCACGGCACCGCCGACGCGGCAATCCCGATGGCGCGCGCGGAGGCCGTGCGGGCCGGGCTAGCGGGGCCGGTCACGCTAGTGGAAGTCGAAGGCGGGGCACACGCGTCCAACCTGAGCCACCCAGACGCCGTCAATGCTGCCATACTGGACTTTCTTCGTTCAGTCCCCGAAGCACCACGCAGGTAACGCCGGAAGGCACCGCCGGCCTGACCGCACTGGGCTGGCCTTCCATCTCGTGCCCCGCGCCAGTTAAGCCCGACGCCGGCAGCAGCTTCGCCGTTTGTTAACCCGCATGGGGCAGGGTAGGGCGAGGTGTGCCGGGGATAGGGTCGTGCCGTAACGGCGTCTGCGGAAGGGGCAGCGGTGAGCGGCGAGTTGCAGCCAACGCTTGAGTGGTCGAAGACGGACGCGCGTGCGGTAGACCTGATCCGCGTGCTGGCGATGGACGCCGTCCAGCAGGCCGGGTCGGGCCACCCGGGCACTGCCATGAGCCTGGCTCCGGCCGCCTACGTGCTGTTCCAGCGGGTCATGCGGCATGATCCCGCCGATCCGGACTGGCTCGGCCGCGACCGCTTCGTCCTGTCGTGCGGTCACTCGAGCCTGACCCTGTACATCCAGCTGTACCTGTCGGGATACGGCATGACGCTGGAAGACATCCGCGCCTACCGCACGTGGGGCAGCATCACCCCCGGTCACCCCGAGCATCTGCTGACGACGGGCGTAGAAACAACCACAGGCCCGCTCGGGCAGGGCATTTCGAACGCTGTCGGCATGGCGATGGCAGCACGAAGGGAACGAGGCCTGCTCGACCCTGACGCGCCTGCAGGCCAGAGTCCGCTCGACCATTACATCTACGTGTTCATGTCCGACGGCGACATCGAAGAGGGCATCAGCCACGAAGTCTGCTCGATCGCCGCGCACCAGCAACTCGGCAACTTGATCGTGTTGTACGACGACAACCGGATCTCCATCGAAGACGACACCAACATCGCCAAGTCGGAGGACGTCGCGGCACGGTATGAGGCGTACGGCTGGCACGTGCAGCGGCTCAGCTTCCGCCAGCCCGG
>JASHUE010000890.1:0-3874 GCA_030040195.1 Streptosporangiaceae bacterium
CGACGCCGTTGAGCGTGAGATGAATAAGCATTACGTGACCGCCTCAACTGCCCGCCGTGCGAGCGTGACCGCTAGGGCTCGGCGGTACGCCGATGAGCCGCGGAAGTCGGCGGGAGGGTCAAGCCGCTCCGCCCAGGCGGTTGCGTCCGCCCCGGACCGGATCGGTGTGCTGCTCAGCATCGGCCTGGCGGCTACCCCGCTCAGCGCCAGCCGCACACCGTTCGCCGCGCGGCACGCCACTGCCGATACGATCGGGTTGTCGGCGGGTGTCCGGGCGGTGCGCGCGGCGGCGACGAGGCCGTCACCGGCAATGCAAACGCGGACGATGATCTGTCCGCGCAGCAACCGGCGATCCGCCAGCAGCGCATCGAGGTGAATTTCCCGCTCACCACCGGACCGTGCCAGCGTCACCCTGGCGTCGCAGGCCAGCAGAGTGGCGAGGAACTCGCTCTCCCAGTGCCCGGTTGCGACGCAGCCGCCGATGGTCGCGGCGGCCCGCAGCGTGCTCGGCAATTCGCGCCGGGCGGCGTCCCTGACCGCCGCGGGTACGTCGACCTCACCGGCGACCTGCTGCAGCGTCACGGTTGCGCCGAGCGAATACCCGGTGCGGGTCGGCTCGATCCGGTCCAGGCCGAGTGCCTGCAGGTCGACAATTTCGATGGGGCGGACGCATGGCGCGGCGTTCACCTCGGTGCCGCCGCCGATCGGTATGCCACCGCGGTGCACGAGAGCGAGCGCGCCGTCGAGGGTAACTGGCCTCCAGTAGGCCGACACACTGCCCATAAGGCGACGCTGATTCCTGCCCGCGATCAAGGCCAGGGTCGAAGGTCCTGCAGGTAACCGCGAACGGTCCTCAGCGCGCGAACGGCTCACTCATGACACCGCGCCGACGGTGATGACGAGCGTCAGGACCTCGGTCAGGGCAGCGAGGGAATAACGGCCCTGCCCCGCGGCGGCTGCGGCGGCGAGCATCACCGCATGGGAAGAGGACGGCTGCGCATCTATCTCGGCGCCGCGCCGGGGGTCGGCAAAACCTACGCGATGCTGGCCGAGGCACAGCGCCGGAGGGCACGCGGTACAGACGTGATCGTCGGGCTCGTCGAGGCCCATGGCCGCCGGCTGACCGCGGCGATGGCCGATGGGTTGGAGGTCGTGCCGCGGCGGACCCTGACCTACCGCGGGGTGACATTCACCGAGATGGACACTGACGCGATCCTCGCCCGCCGCCCGCAGGTCGCCCTCGTGGATGAGCTCGCCCACACCAACGTGCCCGGCTGCAGGAACGCCAAGCGGTGGCAGGACGTTGACGAACTGCTCGACTCCGGGATCGACGTCATCACCACGCTGAACATCCAGCATCTTGAATCGCTCAATGACGTAACGGAACAAATCACGGGGGTCACGCAACACGAGACTCTGCCGGACGAGATCGCGCGCCGCGCCGAGCAGATCGAGCTGGTGGACATGACCCCGGAGGCACTGCGCCGGCGGATGGCCCACGGGAACGTCTACCCGCCGGACAGGGTTGACGCCGCGCTCACCCACTACTTCCGGCCAGGAAACCTGACCGCGCTGCGCGAGCTGGCCCTGTTGTGGCTCGCCGACCGAGTGGAGGAGGGCCTGCAACGCTACCGTGCCGAGCACGGGATCGCCGCGCCCTGGGAGACCAAGGAGCGGATCTTGGTCGGCATCGCCGGGGAGCGCGAGGATGAAGCAGTCATCCGGCGGGCAGCGCGGATCGCCGCCAGGACTCCGGGCAGCGAGCTGGTGGCCGTGCACGTGACGTGTGACGACGCGCTGACGCGCGAGGACACGGCCCTGCTGGACAGCCATCAGGCACTTGTGAGGTCGCTCGGCGGCAGCTTCCAGCAGGTGCCCGGTGACGACGTGGCGGAAACGCTGCTGGCCTTCGCCCAAGGCGAGAACGCTACCCAGATGGTGCTTGGCGCAAGCCGCCGCAGTCGGCTGCGCACCCTGATGGCGGGCAAGAGCACGCCAACCAGACTGGCGCGCCGGGCCGGACACATCGACGTACACCTGGTCAGCCGGGAAGGCGCAGACCACGGCAGGCGGCACCCGGCATGGCGCGCCCCTCGTCGGCGCCGGGGGCTCGCCGCAGAGGCGAGCGCGCAGACGGCGGCCCTGACCGGACTCGCGCTCAGCGTGCTGCGCGGACGGAGCGACCCGCCAGCCCTGCTCGAGGAAATCCGAGAGATGTTCGGTCTGACTGCGATCAGCCTGCTGGAGCGGCGACAAGACGCGGGTGGCGGGTGGTTTGTCGTGGCCAGCGCAGGCGAGCAGGCTCCGGAAGGCCCCGGCGCCGACGTGGAGCTGGTGATCAGCGAGGCTTTCACGCTGGCTGCCTCCGGCCGAAGGCTGGGCGCGCAGGATCAGCGGGTGCTGGTCTCGTGCGCGGCCCAGGTCGTCGCCTGGGTTATCCAGCGTCGCCAGGAGGAACGGGATGCGACCGCCGCCGAGCAGCAGACCGGTCCCCGTTCCCGCGCAGCACTGATCGCCGCGACCACCAGGAAGGCGAGCGAGTTGGTCGTCGCGGCTCGGACGGCCCTGGCCGAGCTGGACGACCAGGCTCTCCGCACTCCGGCCGAGAACGCCGCGCTGATCGCCTCGGCGCGCCAGGCCCTGGATAGCGTGGCCAGGCTCGTGACCGACGTGAGCGACCTCAGCCGGGTACACGCCGGGGCCCTTGAGACCTACCTGCGCCCCGTCGACATCGACGAGGTGGTCGCCGCCTGCCTCGAGGACCTGGGCCCGGGCGGCCACCACATCACGCTCGATACGCGGGAGGACCTTCCCGACGTGATCGCCGACGCCGCGCTGCTCGTCCGGGTCCTGACCAGCCTGCTGGCCGATGCCCTGAACTGCAGCCCCGCCGACGCACCGCCATCGCTTACCGCGGCCGTATCCGGCAGCCAGGTGGAAATCTGTGTCACCGACCAGGGACGCGTCTCGCCACCAGGCAACGGAACCGGCCTGGCGCTCAGGCTGGCCCGTGACCTAGTGGAAGCGATGGGCGGGATGTTCCGCTGCGTCCAGAATCCTGATGGGGTCCGCGGCATGACCATCACGCTGCCCGCCGCGAGGCGTCCCGAGCCGCGCCTGGCGGTTGCCGACACCAGGTCCAGCTCGGAGCTCACGCCCACGACCGCCAGCGAGGCATCGGCCTGCCCCAGCGGGACCTGACCGGCGCGGCAACAGCCAGCAGCCTGCCGATGGCCATGGCCTGCTGCTCGAAGATCTTCAGTGCCAGCGGATCGCCGGCTTACAGGTAGTCGAAGCGCGCCTGGAAGAAGCGCAAGAACTTCGGCTCGTAGGTCATCCTGAGCCCTTTGGCCTGTTCCCGGCGGTGGTACACGGCCTCTACGGCTTCTGCCACGACGTCCATGTGTGCCTGGGTGTATACCCTTCGCGGGATCGTGAGCCGGGTGAGCTCAAGCTGGGGATAGTGGTGGTCGCCGGTAACAGGGTCCCGCCCAGCAGAGACGATGCCCCGCTCCATCGCGCGAACGCCCGAGTCCAGGTACAGGTCGGCCGCCAGCGTTTGCGCTGGGAACACGTCCTGCGGCAGGTGCGGGTAGAACCGCCTGGCGTCGAGGAAGATGGCGTGCCCGCCGATAGGCCGCACGATCGGCACGCCAGCCGCCGCGACCAGGTCACCGAGGTAGCGGACCTGTCCGATCCTGGCCCGCACGTGGTCCTCCTGCACGGACTCGGTGATGCCGATCGCCATCGCCTGCATGTCCCGGCCAGCCAGGCCGCCGTAGGTGTGCAGCCCCTCGTACACCACCACGAGGTTGCGCGCCGCCTCGAATAGCTCGCGGTCGTTGAGAGCGAGCCACCCGCCGATGTTGACGAG
>JASHUE010000891.1:0-6841 GCA_030040195.1 Streptosporangiaceae bacterium
CTAGTGCCCTACCTGCCTGGCCCGCTCGTCGTCGAGCAGGACGGCGTATTCCGGCTGACCGAGCCTGAGGGCGGGATCGGCCGGGTACGCGAGTACATGGGCAACCTGCCGCAGGTGCTGAAGGCTTATGCCTGGGTCCGGGCGATGGGCGGCGAGGGGATCCAGGAGGCCGCCGATCTGTCGGTGCTCGCGAGCAACTACATCGACGCGCAGCTGGTGCAGATCCGCGGCGTCACTCGCTCGCATCCGGACCTCACCGGGCCGCGGATGGAAATGGTCCGCTACAGCCTGGAGACCCTCACCAGGGAGACCGGGATCACCGCGGTCGACGTGCAGAACCGGATGACCGACTTCGGGATCGACGCGTTCTGGCTCAGTCATGAGCCGTGGCTGGTGCCCGAGCCGTTCACGCCCGAGGCGGGCGAGCTGTGGTCGAAGGAAGACATTGACGAGTGGATCGGAGTCCTGCGGCACGTTTGCGCCGAGGCCTACGAGCAGCCCGAGCTGGTTCGCTCCGCCCCGCACAACCAGGTCACCCGCAGGGTCGTCGGGACCAGGCTCGACGACCCTGATTACTGGGCGACCACATGGCGCGCCTACCAGCGCAAGGCGGTGGCGCACCACGCTGAGCGCGCGGACCACGCGGGAAAGGCGTCTGCTTGAGCACCGCAACGGATGAGCTCGGCCGTGATTTCTGGACGTGGCGAGCGAGCGAGCAACCGAGATCGCTTGACGATATTCCGCGAATCACCCGGCCCGCCGGCTGGCTGCCACGGTGGTCGGCCGCTGACGTCCAGGGGTACCGAGCGGCCGTCGCCGGCTTCGATGCCCGGCTGCGTGACTTGCCGCCGGCCGCGGACCGGGCGGAGATCGTCGACCGGCGGCTCATCGCGTCCGCCTTGGCCCGGGTCCGCTGGGAACTGGATGCGATTCCTGCGTGGCAGACACAGCCGGCCTTCTACACCGACCAGACGATCGGCGCGGTCTTCGACCTGCTGCTCCCGCCCGAGCCCGATGACGCTCGCATCGCGCGCGTGGCCGACCTGCTCGAGCACACCCCGAGTGTGCTGGCGGACGCACGGGCCAACCTGGCCGACTGTGCGGTGGCCGAGTTCGGGCGGGTGGCGGTCGAGCAGCTGGCGGACATCGAGACGCAGCTGAACGCGGCGATGACTGCGCTCGCAGCCCGTGCTGGCAACGACCGGGCCGGCACCGAGCTGGCCGGCCGGCTGACGGCAGCGGCCGCGGTCGCGGGGGCCGCGCTGGGCAGCTTCCGCGACTGGGTGGCCGGATCGGTGGCCAGCTGGCGGCCGGCCGTGCCGGCCGGGCGCGATGTGCTGCAGTGGTTCCTGACCGAGGTCGCCTTGCTGCCGCTGACGCCCGAGGAGATCCTGGCCATCGGACGGGCCGAGCTGGACCGGGCCGTCACTCTCGAACTGCTCGAACGCAACCGGAACCGGTACAGCCGAGCTGAGGGGTCGACGCCGGAGCGCAACCCGGTGCCGCAGCGCGACCCAGTCGCGCAGAGCAAGGCCGAGAGGGGGGCCGAGCTGGCCGTGCGGCGGTTCTACGTCGAGCGCGGCATTCTCGGGCAGCCCGATACGCTGCGCCATTACCGCAACATGCCGCTGCCCGACTACCTGGCCCCAGTGCGCTGGCTCGGCGTCACCGATGACCTGACCGACCCGGACCGGGTGGACCAGGACGGCGTCAGCTACGTGCCGAGCTTCCCCGGCCCGATGCCGTATTTCTACGCCGCGAACGCCCAGGATCCCCGCGCGGGCATCGTGCACGAGGGGGCCCACTATCAGCAGCTCGCCATGTCCTTCCGGCACCCGCGACCGCTGCGCCGGCACTACTACGACTCGACGGTCAATGAAGGCATCGCCTTCTACAACGAGGAACTGATGCTCGCCTCCGGGCTGTTCGACGACGCGCCGCGCACGCGCGAGATCATGTACAACTTCATGCGGCTGCGCGCGCTGCGCGTCGTGGTCGACATCCAGCTGGCGCTGGGTGAGCTGAACATCGACGAGGCCGGCGCCTACCTGCAGCGCGTCGTGCCGATGGACGAGGAGACGGCGCGGGAGGAGGCGGCTTTCTTCGCCGCCGCGCCCGGGCACGCGTTCACCTATCAGGTCGGCAAGTCGCAGATCCTCCGGTTGCTGGCCGATTGCGCGACCGCCGAGGGGACGGAATTCGACCTCCAGCGTTTCCACGACCGGCTCTGGCTCGAAGGTAATCTCCCGCTCTCGCTACAGCGCTGGGAGCTGCTAGACGATGACGGCGACCTGCGCCGCGTCGGTGAGCTCGCGGGGGACAGGGCGTGACCGAACTCGCCGGCCGGACGGTACTCGTAACCGGCGCCTCCAAGGGCATCGGCGCTGAGACCGTCCGGGCTCTGGGTGCGGCCGGCGCGCACGTCATCGCCCACTACAACCGGGATCAGGAGGGTGCGCGGGAAGCGGTCGCGGGGCTGCCGGACGAGCGGGTGCACCTGGCCCAGGCCGATCTCGCCGAGCCGGCTGCGGCGCGTCGGCTGTGGCAAGACGCGATCGGCTGGCAGGGGCGGGTCGACGTCCTGGTCAACAATGCCGCCGTGCTGACCCAGTCGCGACTGGATGCCAGCGACGACGACTGGGACGCGGTCTGGCCTTGACCTACGTAACCAACGTGGCCGGTCCGATGGCGCTGACGCGCGAGGCCGTGCGGCACTTCCGGTCGCGGGGCAGCGGCGTGCTGATCACGATGTCCAGCTGGGTGGCGCAGCGCGGCTCGGCGGATCCTGATCTCGTGGCGTACTCGGCGTCCAAGGCGGCGATCAAGGCAGCCACGCAGACGCTGGCGCGGGCCTACGCTGCCCAGGGCCTGCTCTGCTACATGATCGCGCCGGGCATGGTGCGGACCCGGATGTCGGAGATCGCCACTGCCCGTCGTGGCGGTGAGCCGGGAACCAGAGGCGAGCTGGCGATGGGCAGCTGGGTCCCGCCGGCCGAGATTGCCGACCTGGTTGTCTTCCTGGCCACGGGCACGCACCGGCACCTCAGCGGAGCAACGTTTGACGTGAATGGCGCCACGTACCTCAGGTAGGGGATGCGGCGCCGGCCGTTCACGCCGCCGACGGGGTGCTGGTTACGGACGCGAGCACGCTGTCGAATTCCGCGATCAGCGGCAGCAGGCGCTCCAGCCGCCCGCGTTCTTCGTCGTTCAGCTCGGCAAACGTCGTCAGCGGCTCGCGGACATCACCCATCGGGTAGCCGGCCGCCGCCGCCAGGGCCTTGGAATAGCACTGGTGCCCGTAGGTGGGGTGTCCGGCCGCGATGATGTGATCAATCTGGTCGATGATCCGCTGCAGCCGCCGCGCGTCATCGAGGCGGCCCGCCGTGAACAGATCCCAGATCCGATGACTGTTGATGATGTAGTTGCCGTACGGGTTGACATAGCCGATCGCCCCGAGCACGTACGAGTCGACCTGGCGCTCGCCCGCGTAGACGTTCATCACGCCGTCGGTGGCCTCGATGACGTCACGCACCCTGGCGAGGTCCTGGCTGGACTCCTTGATGTACCTGATGTTCTCGAAGTCGCGGGTGAGGCGGGCGACCAGCGCGGCGGACATGTCCACATTCGAGGTGACCGGGTTGTTGTACAGCATGATCGGGACACTGACCGCCTCCGAGATCGCCCGGTAATAGCGCCAGATCTCGTCGTCGGTGGGCGTGTAGTAATAAGGCGGCAGCACCATGATGCCGTCGGCGCCCAGTTCCTCGGCCTGCTTGCTGTAGCGAACGGCATTCGGGGTGTGGGCGTTCATGGTGCCGACGAGAACGCGGGCGCGGCCGGCCACCTGCTTGACGGTGGTCTCGACGATCTCCGCCCGCTCTTCGTCATTGACCGCCAGATACTCGCCGGTGGAACCAAGAACGATTACGCCGGGGACGCCCGACTCAACCTGCCATTCCATGAACCGCCTGAGGCCGTCAAGGTCGATTGCCCTGCGGTCAGCGGTGAAGGGAGTCACCGTCACCGAATAGCTTCCGCGGAACGTCGCTACCATCGGCTATCCTCCATGCGGACGAATGCTCACTATGCGGGCAGCAGCCGCTATGAGTCTAAGGGGCCTTCTGAGCCATGAGCAAGGCTGCGCCAGCCCAGCTGGGCTGCGATGTCCTCGTCATCGGCGGCGGGATCAGCGGCTGCGCAACGAGCTACTACCTCGCCCGCGCCGGTCATTCTGTGGTGCTGGCCGAGGAGCACGACCTGAACACGGCCGCCTCCGGCCGCAACGCCGGCAGCCTCCACGGTCAGCTGCAGTTTGAGCCCTATCGCGCCAACGGCCCGCAGTGGTCACTGGACTACCTGCCCGCGCTGCGATTCCTCAACGACTCCCTGGCCATCTGGCACCTCCTGGGCGAGGAACTGGGCACCGATCTCGAGGTATCGACCAAGGGCGGACTGCTCGTTGCCGACACCGATGAGGACGCGGCCCTGGTGAGGGAGAAGGTCAGCCTCGAAGCTGCTCACGGCTTTCCGGCTGAACTGGTTACCGGCAGCGCGCTGCGATCGATGGCTCCGTACTTGTCTCCCGCGATGATCGCCGCCGAGTACTGCGCGAGCGAGGGTAAGACCAACCCCTTGCTGGCTGCGCCAGCTTTCGCGCGCGCAGCCCGCCAGCAGGGGGCCAGGATCCTGATCCAGACCCGGGTGCTGACTGTCGGCCAGTGCGCTGGCGGGTTCGAGGTCACCACATCCGGCCCGGCAATCCGCTGCGCGAAGATCGTGCTCGCCGCGGGCGGCCACACTGGTGCCCTGGCCGCCCAGCTCGGCATCACCTTGCCGATCACTGACGAGCCCGTCCAGGTTCATGCGACCGAGCCGATGGCCCCGGTGATCCCGCACCTGGTGTATTACGCCGGCGGTCGGCTGACCCTGAAGCAGGCCCGGGCCGGAACGTTGCTGATCGGCGGCGGGTGGCCAGCCTCCGCCGGCGCCGCTACCGGTGACCCGACCGTCAGCACCGACTCGCTGCGGCAGAACCTTCGAGTCGCGGCTCATGTGGCACCGTGGCTGAGCAAGGTCAGGGTGATCCGGGCCTGGGCCGGGATCGGGAACGCGACGCCCGACCTCAGGCCGCTGATCGGGGAGATCCCCGCTGCCCCCGGCGCGTTCGTCGGCATGTTCCCGCACATGGGGCTCACCGCCGGACCACTCATGGGGCAGGTGCTCGCCGCGCTGGTGGAAGGCCGCGACCCCGGCCGCGACCTCCAGTCATTCGCGCTCGACCGGTTCAGCCAGCACCCAGAGCGGGGTTGGACGCATCGGGGGCTGAGGCGCGAAGCCTGACTGCGCGTCCACGGGCACGCCGGTCGCCTCCCTTACCAGCTCGGTTACGACGAAGCCGCAGAAGCGGCCCTGGCACTGTCCCATCCCCGCCCGCGTCAGGCGCTTGAGCGCTCCGGTGGTGCGAACCTCGCGCGCAGTGGCGTCGATCGTCTGCAGGGTCACGTTCTCACAGCGGCAGACGATCGTCTCCGGGTCGGCCAGCTGGCTGAAGAGCACGGGCGCGCTGTACACCCGCCAGAGCGCTCGCTGGAATCGCTCGTGACGGTCACGGTGGCGGCTGACCGCGCGCAGATCAAGGCCCGACCGCGGGCCGGGCGCCAGCGAGGCTGCCGCTTCTGCGCCGGCCAGCATCCCTGCGCTCTCGGCTACCTTCGCACCGCGCACCTCGGCGCCGTCGCCGACGACCCACACGTCCGGCAGACTGCTGCGCCCTGACCGCGACCGCTCGACCACGTAGCCGCCGCTGCGGGGATCGACGCAGTGGCGGAGGCCGAGCAGCCGGGCCAGCTCGTTGCCTGGCATGAACCCGAGGCCGACGCAGACGGCATCGACGTCAAAGGTGATCTCGGTACCAGGGGCCGGTAGCCCGTCAGAGTCAAGGCGCGCCACCACGGCGCGCTCGGCGCGCCCGTCGCCCTCTACCCGGACCACGGCGCGCCCGGTCAGGATGGGCACGCCCGCCCGCCGCAACCGCGCGAGGTAACCCAGCCCGTCTCGGGTCAGCGACGGCGCGCTCGCCGCCATTCTCAGGGCCTCGATCCCGCGCCCAGGCTGAACATCCGAGCCAGTTCGATCAGGCCGACAACCGTCCCGCCAGCCCGCACGACCTCGGCGGCGAGCTGAACGTTGAGCGGGCCGTTGCCCGCCACCAGCAGGCGGTTGCCCGGGGTGACCTGGTATCCGCGCAGCAGGCTCTGCCCGGCGCCGGTGGTCATCACTCCGGGCAGCGTCCAGCCGGGGAACGGCACTGCCCGTTCGTAAGCCCCGGTCGCCAGGATCAGCCGCGAGGCGCGGAGCTCGAAGCGCTCGCGGCCGCTGGCTGCGTACAGATGGCCGGGCCCGTCAGCGCCCCAGACCCGAACACCCGAATACACTCGGACCCCGGCCGCCCGGGCCCGCTGGATGAGGTCGTGTCCGGCCGCGTGCTGCCGGTCAGACGCGGCCGGGTCCAGCGGCTGCTTGTAGTACTGGCCGCCGAGGCCGCCGCGGTCGTCCACCAGCAGTACGTCGGTCCCCGCTTCCGCGGCGGTGGCGGCCGCGGCGAGTCCGGCCGGACCGCCGCCGACGACGAGGACTTCGGCCCGCAGAACGTGCTCGGCCGGGGTTGGCTCGGGGGCACTCGTGATGTCGGCGCGGGGAGCGGCCGGCTGGGGGCGCAGCCGCATGCCGTCATCGACGTGGGTCATGCACGCCAGCTGCCTCGGGCTGCCGTCGATCTCGACGGAGCACTCGCCGCATACGCCCATCCCGCAAAACAGCCCGCGGTCCCCGGCGTTGCTGT
>JASHUE010000892.1:0-2976 GCA_030040195.1 Streptosporangiaceae bacterium
CCCCGGCACCTCGGCCGGATGAATCACCGGCCCGGTGTTAGTCACCGACAGTACGGCCTGGCCTGACACCGTGGCGGTGCGCACCATCACCGCGCCGCCCGCGTGATTGTGCCGGATCGCGTTGTCAAGCAGGTTTGTGATCAGCCGTTCAGCCAGCCGTGCGTCGCCGGGGAACACGGCCGGGTTGGCGACGACCGCGAGCTTGACGTCGTGCTGGTGCGCGTCGGATGAACGGGAGAGCACGGTCTCCTGCGTCAGCGCGGCGAGGTCCACCGGCTCGAACTGGTCGAGCCCCCGCTGGCTGCGGGCCAGCGTCAGCAATCCCTCGATGAGCCGTTCCTGCTGCTGTCCGGCGGCGAGCACTCGCCTGCACGCAGCTTCCAGCGAGTCGACCGTGCGGTCCGGGTCGGCGAGCGCCACCTCCACCAGTGTCCGCTGCCTGGCCAGCGGCGTGCGCAACTCGTGCGAGGCGTTCGCGACAAACTGCCTCTGCGCCGCGAACGAGCCCTCCAGCCGGGCCAGCAGCCCGTCCACCGTGTCGCCCAGTTCCTTGAGTTCGTCGTCGGGTCCATCGAGCGCGAGGCGCTCGTTGAGGTTGCTCGCGGAGATGTTCCTGGCTGTTCTGGTAATGATCCGCAACGGGCTGAGCACGCGGCCCGACACTAGCCAGCCGAGCCCGAGCGCGGCGAGCGTCATCGCGGCGAGCGCAATCCCCGAGCCGATCAGCAGCGAATTCAGGTAGTCACCCCGCTCCGTCACCACCTGATGCTGGAGCTTGAGCGCCTGCGCGTGCAGATCGCTGACGCACTGGCCGGAATTGACCTGGACCGGAATCCGGCTACTGCTGCTGCTGATGGAACAGAAAACCGGCCCGCCGACACCTGGGAGTACCGGAGCGAACAGGCCCTGCCCAGCAGCTCCTGCCCTGCCCGCGGATACCCGGAATGCGGCCCCCGCGGCGGTGAGCTTCGCCGGAGCGATGTGATCCTCCACGAGTATGTAGGTGATCGCCAGCAGTCCAGCCCCCGACACCAGGAACAAGATCGCGTAGACGGCGGTCAGTCGCAGCCGTATCGTCCTGCGGGGCAGCCGCACCGAAATCGGACGCCGCGACAGCCGCACCGAAGTCGGACGCCAGTGCAACCGCTGTGCGCGCGTCTTCGACCCCTCGCGCGCGAGCGGGGACTTCACACCGGTACCCGGTACCCGGCGTGCGCCACGGTCTCGATGACCGGCGGCTCGCCGAGCTTGCGCCGCAGCCGGCTCATGGTCACCTTGACCGCGGAGCTGAACGGGTCGGCCATCTCATCCCACACGCGCTCGAGCAGCTCCTCCGCCGACACCACCCGGCCCTGTGAGGAAAGCAGCAGTTCCAGCACACCGAACTCCTTCGGTCCGAGGTCGAGCAGCTGCTCGCCGCGGCGGGCGCAGCGCCGTGCCGGGTCTACGGACACGTCTCCGTTGGTCAGCACCGGCGGCACGGCCGGCTGAGCCCGGCGCAGAAGCGCGCGGATGCGCGCCACCAGCTCGGCGAACGCGAACGGCTTGGGCAGGTAGTCGTCCGCCCCGAGGCTGAGCCCGTCCACCCGGTCCTCGATGGTGGCCGCGGCGGTGAGCATCAGGACCCGGCTGCGGCAGCCGGCCGCCATCAGCTCGGCACAGACCTCGTCGCCGTGCCGGCCGGGCAGGTCACGGTCCAGCACGATCACGTCGTACGCGGTGAAAAGGGCTCGCTCCAGCCCGGTGACTCCGTCGAGCGCCACGTCGACCGCTAGCTGCTCCCGCCGGAGGCCGACGGCGATGGCCTCGGCCAGCTCGGCGTCGTCCTCGACCAGCAGGACCCGCACCGGTGCTCCCCTCGGGTTTCCGGCCTCGCGGGCAGCGGGCACGCCGCTCACGTCCATGCCGGTCACCTCCACGGGTAGCACCTCAGCCCGAAGGTTCGCTTAAGAATCACTGGCCGGATCCTGCAAGGTGATCACCTTGGCGACACCGTCTTTGACGATGATCACCGCGGCTACGTCGTTGCCGACCTTGACCCCCGACAGCGACCGCACCGGCCCGGTGAACCTGGTCGTGCTGGTCACTTCGGCCGTGACCGACTGCACCGAGCCGCCGCCGATGGTGATCGTGTCCGAGCCGACCGCCGTCACTGCGGCCTGTATCTCCACCTCCTGGACGGTTCCCTGCCCGGCCGGGCCCCCGCTCTGGCCGGGCTGTGGCGCTCCCGTGTTCTGCGACGCCGCCGCGGTCGGCGTCGATGCCGCCTGGGCATGCCGGTACACCAGCACGGCGCCCGCTCCGAGCGCCACCGCGACGACTGCGGTTATCACGGGCGTCACGAACCTGCGTCGGCGCCCGCTGACGTCTGGCAGCGGATAAGCCGGCGTCGGCGGCACAGCCCATGGGAGGGGAACGAGGGGGTCCGTCGGCATCCCGGCACCGACCCTGCCGGGTCGTGCGGGCCGTCCAGCATCCCCTGGCCGGTCCTGGTCCTGTTCGTCATCGTCATCATCGGGCCAGAGAAAGTCCGGGTATTCGCCGTCGTCCTCCGGCTTTCCTGGCCAGGGGTCCTGGTCAGTGCCCCACGTCATCTCTCGGTGCCTCCCAATCTGGCGGCCTGGGTCACACCGACGATGCCGCGGCGGCGGTTGCGCCGCGGTAACAGCGCAGGGGATCCGGGGTCGTGCCCCAGGTCAGCACCGGTGCAACCGCCGTGCAACCGGCGACCCGCTAATCGTTGTGCTCAGCCGATCTGAACAGGAGCACTCACATGTCTACTGATACAGACGTCCGGGCTGCGCCGGCCGGTGGGCGGCCCGCGCCGACCGGGGGCCGGTCGTTCTTCATGCGATACCTGGGCCGCGAACTGGGGCGACGCGCCCGGCAGGCGACGGTGATCGCCCTCGGCCTCGCACTGGGTATCGGCCTGGTGATCACCGTGTCCGCGGCCGCCACCGGAGTCAAGAACGCCCA
>JASHUE010000893.1:0-3525 GCA_030040195.1 Streptosporangiaceae bacterium
CACCAGCGGCGCATGAACGGCGACCGGCCGCCCGGCGGCCTGCGTGGGATCCCTGGCCTTCCAGCAGCCTCAGCACCGTCCGTGACGGCTGTCGCATCAGCCTCGTGCCTTCGGGCAGGGACCGTTGGCGGCGCTGCCGCGTCCTACGGCGGGCCCCTCCGCCCATGCCTCCAGGCTAAGAGGGCGGGGCATACCCGGGGTGATCAGAACTTGGACCAGTGACGGCTCTGGCCCCAGCAGCTGTGCGAGCCATCGCGCTGGCCGGCAGCCTCTGCTGGGAGTCTCTGGCGCCAGGCGACACCCACGCATTCTGCCGGCAGCCGGCGGTCTCCGCAGATCTGCACTTGTTCGGTATCTGCGCCCGGCTACTGACCGATATCTGACGTGGCCCCGCCTCGCCGAGCAGCGTGGGCACCCGGTTTAGTGGAGGCCGGTCACCAGCGCGAGGACGGCGATGAGCGAAATCAGCATGTAGGCCAGGTACGCGTCGAGCCGGCCCGAC
Source organism: Streptosporangiaceae bacterium (assembly GCA_030040195.1). Classification (GTDB taxonomy): domain Bacteria; phylum Actinomycetota; class Actinomycetes; order Streptosporangiales; family Streptosporangiaceae; genus JAJYUU01. Next base: position 503 of record JASHUE010000893.1, read on the forward strand.
TGCAACCGCTGCGCTTGGCGCACCGCCAGCGCAAAAGGCCGCCGGAACGGACGGTAGAAGTACTCCTCCGTGACCTCGATGACGTCAGAGGTGTACTCGACATGCGCCACCGCCGCAGCGGCGTCGACGTCACGGGCCTCATCGCTGGCGCCGAGCCTTGTCACCCCGACCTGGGTATGCAGGATCGCCGCGAGGACCCGCCGAGCCGGATTCGCGAAGGCGAAGGCGGTGTAGCTGGCACGTCCCGAGACGCCCGCAGTGGCTGACCGCCAGGCCGGGACGCGGCGGACGCGCAGCAGGCGGGCCCCAGATGCGAGCCATGCCAGGACGGCGACCAGCGCGAACAGCGCGGGCATAACGACCCACAGCCACGATGGCGACAGGATCGAGAAGCCGGCGAAGACCGGCTGCAGCACCCACGGCGACTTCAGCGCCGCTGTCACTGCGGCGGACGGCAGCACCGGGACGAGCCCGGCACCGATCACCCTGATCTCGAGTGGCGCCAGCGCGGCCAGGGCCAGGCACGCGGCGGCGAGCCCGACGATGCCAGCGCGGCCGGCCAGTCCGGGATCACCGTCACCGCTGGTTGCCTCGCCTCGAGGCTTGCCGAGGACGACCAGGCCGACCAGCCGCACGAACGTCACGCCCGCGAAGCCTGCGGTCAGCGCCACCGCCGCGCCGGTTACTGCCAGCACCAGCCGGTCAGCCAGACCCGGCAGCCGGAACTGCTGCATGAGGGCCTCGAGCAGGAACCACTCGGAGACGAAGCCTGCCGTGGGCGGCAGCCCGGCCAGTGTCAGGCTGCCGATCGCCAGCCCGGTGCCGCTCCAGGGCGTCCGCCGGACCGACCCGCGCAGGTCGTCCAGGTCATCCCGTCCGGCCGCGGCCTCGATCCCGGGGCTGGAGACAAACAGCAGCGATTTCGCGGCGGTGTGGGCGACAACCTGGAGGGTCGCGGCGAGCAGGCCAGCTGCCGTCAGCGCGCGGCTGCCGGCCGCGGCGCCGACCAGGGCGACGCCGAATCCGGCCAGGATCAGGCCGGTGTTCTCCACGCTGGAGTACGCGATGACGCGCTGCAGGCTACCCTGCACCGCGGCGTGGGCGATGCCGAGGACCGCCGTGATGCTGGCGAGCAGCAGCAGCACGTCCGTGACCGCGGCCGGTGGCGAGCCAAGCACGGCCAGGGTGCGCCACAGCCCGTAGAAGCCGACATTCACCGCGACTCCGGCCATGACCGCGCGGGCCGGGCCGGGTGCGGCAGCGTAGCCGCGCGGCAGCCAGACCTGGAACGGCACCAGCCCGACCTTGACCGCAAAGCCGGCCAGCAACAGCACGCACGCGGTGGATCGCATCGGTCCGGCGGGCACGTGCGCCAGCCCGGTCAGGGTCAAGGAATGTGACCGGGTCACCAGCAACAACAGGCCCGCGAGAAGGCAGGCACCGCTGATACGGCCGAACGCGAGCGTGGCCAGCGCGGCCGCGGGGCGGCCGGGCGCGGCGCGGCGGTAGCCCGTCAGGACCCAGAAGGCCAGCGTCAGCGACTCCCAGGCGAACAGGAGCGTGAAGGCGTCTCTGGCCGTGAGCACGACCGCGACCGAGCCGAGGGCGAGCGCGTACCCGGCGCCCAGGCCGCGGCGGTCCGGTCCGTCGGGGCCAGCCGACCACGACGCGAACGCGAGCGACACGGCCGTCGCCGCGGTGAAGGCGATCACGAGGAACAGGCCGGAGAGCCGGTCCGCGGCGAGTCCCGGGATCACGGCGAAGCTCGTACGCGCTCCGATCGCGACGGTCCCGAGCAGCCCGCCGGACCCTGGCGTCACCGCCCGGCCCGCCACACCGGCCGCGCCCGCAACCGCCAGGCAGACCGAGCCAGCCGCGCCGGCCAGGTACGGTGCAGCCCGCCACGCCCGTGTCCGCGGCCCGGCGGCTAGGTCGGCTCCGGCGGCGAGGGCGAGCAGGATCAGGCCGACGGTCAGCGCGGCTCCAAACCCCGTCATCGCGGGTCACCACCCGCAACGGACGTCGGCCGTCCAGCGCTTGCCGGGATCCGACCCACCGCCATCAGCAGCGCCGAGAGAATGGCGAACGGGCTAGGCGGCGACCCCGGCAACCACACATCGACCGGCACGATGTCGCCGACGCCGCCGCTGACGGCATAGGACGGGCTGACGATGCCGCCGCCCACCGCGTCCGTCCCGACCGCGACGACCACCTTCGGATCGGGCATCGCGTCGTAGGTCTCGCGTAGAGGTTCAGCCATGCCGCGCGAACCCGCCCCGGTGACCAGCAGGATGTCAGCGTGGCGCGGGCTGGCCGTGAAGAACAGGCCTAGCCGGTAAATGTCGTATACCGGGTTAAGGAGCGCCATGATCTCCCACTCCTCGCTGCCGTCTGATCCGGCGTCGACGTGACGTAGGTGCACCGAACGGCGCAGCGCCCTGGTCCGGGCGCGAAGCTGATCGGTCACCTCACGCAGCGTGTCGGCATTCTCGGCAGCTGGCACCACCAGACCCGACCGGGTCAGCGTCGCGCGGTGCGGGCCGGCCGACCAGGCGAAGACGTCCGGCCGAGCAGCGATGCAGCGACCGCAGAGGATGCACTTGCCCTGGTCGACGCCGACGCCGCCCTCCTTGTCGGCGCTGATAGCGTCGACCGGGCACAGGCGAGCCGCCTCGGCCACCGGGAGCTCGGCCGCGGCTGGGCTTGCCTTGACCGTTGCCGGGCCGCGTGTCGCACTCGCGTACTCGTCCGGTCGTCCCGGCCATCCGGTCGTCAGGACCCCGTTTCGCAGTCCGCGCACGACCCACATCTAATCCCTCGCTGTCTACCGGGCCGCCCCGGCCACGGGCAGCCCGAAGCTCGCCTCGATGAACGGGAAGTCAGTCAGGATGTCACCGGCGAATACCTCGTGCATCAGCACCAGGTTGTGGAACGCCGCCGGGCGGACCCGGCAGCGAGTGATCACGCTGTCCTCGATGCGGACGTCATACAGGACCTCCCCCTGCGGTGCTTCAGCCCACCCG
>JASHUE010000894.1:0-6289 GCA_030040195.1 Streptosporangiaceae bacterium
CACTGCCGCTGCCCGGCCGGCCGGACCTCAACTATCGCGGTCATGGTGATCTCCCGCTCGCCTCGAGGGCGTCCGCTCGCTCATGGATCCTCCTGGGGGAGGTCGGCCGGGCGGGGCGCTTCCCCACGCCTCACCCGGCCGATCCGGCAACCGAGGGGGCCCGGCTGCAGACTCGCACGTACTCATTCGAACATGTATTCGTGAGCGTGTCCAGCTTTTTGGATCTGCTTTCGAAGTTACACCGGGGGTCTGACAATCGGGCGCGAGCAGCCCGCAGCCGCCTTTCCGGCTGGCATTCTCGCGGCGTCGGCGGGCCCTTCCTGACCACACTGGCCGCGGTCACGCCTCGTTCCGCTAAGGCGCTCATGCGCACCGGCCCGAGCGGGTGCGGATACGCTTGCCGGGTGCCCACGGCAGTGAGCGTCGCCGAACTGGGGCGGCCCGCATTCCTCGCCAACATCGAGGCCCAGCTGGACATCTACGCGGCAGCCATGGGCGCCAATCCGGACGAGGTGCCCGGCCGGCGCGCGATCATGGAGCGGCACGCCGGCCATCCTGGGCTGCGGTCGCTGGTCGCGATCGAGGAAGGAACCCGGCGGATTGTCGGATTCGCCTATGGGTTTCGGGGCGTTCCCGGACAGTGGTGGCACGATGTGGTGTGGTCTGGGATCGTAGCGACAGCCGGCCAGGCCTCGGCGGAGGCCTGGCTGGCCAGCGCCCTGGAGATCGCCGAAGTGCACGTCCAGCCCGAGTTCCAGCAGCGGGGCATCGGGCGGCAGATGATTCTCATGCTGACCGCGAACCGGACCGAGCGCACGGCCCTGCTATCGACGCGCGACGCGAAGACCCCGGCCAGGCACCTGTACCGCCAGCTTGGCTTTGCCGACATCCTGACGGCATTCCAGTTCCCCGGCGGCGGGCCGCCCTACGCCGTCATGGGCGCGCCGCTGCCGCTGCCGGCGGCGGTCCAGCCGGGCTAGCCGCGCCGCGGTCCGCGGGCCGGGCTAGTCCCCCGCCGCACGGCTCGCCAGGCCGAGCACCTGATAGATCTCCCGCGTGGCCCGCGATCCGTTCAGCGTGTAAAAGTGCAGGCCAGGAACACCCTCGGCGAGCAGGCGCTCGCACATCGCGGCCGCGTACTCCACGCCGATCTTGCGGACGGCCGGCTTGTCGTCGGCGTGCCGGCGCAGGTCATCGGCGAGCGCCTCGGGGAACTTGCAGCCGGACAGCAAGACCGCCCGCTCTATCCCGGAAACGCTGATGACCGGCATAATCCCGGGAATTATCGGAACGAGGCAGCCCCGCGCCGACACGTCGTCACGCAGCCGCAGGTAGTCCTCCGGATAGAAGAACATCTGGGTGATGGCGTAATCCGCGCCCGCCCGGCACTTCCGCACGAAAAAATCGACATCGGACTCGCGGCTCGGAGAGCGCATGTGGCCTTCGGGGAACGCGGCGACCCCGACGCAGAAGTCGCCCGACGCCCGGACCAGCCGGACGAGCTCCTCGGCGTAGGTCAGGCCCAGCGGATGGGGGCGCCACTCTCCGGCCGGGTCGCCCGGCGGGTCACCGCGCAGCGCCAGCACGTTGCGCACGCCGACCGCGGCGTACGAGCCGATCACGTGCCGCAGCTCGGCCACCGAGTGGTTCACCGCAGTCAGGTGGCCCATCGGTGTCAGGGTCGTCTCCTCGGCGATGCGCCCGGTGATCCGGACGGTACGATCCCTGGTCGAGCCGCCGGCCCCGTAGGTCACCGACACGAAGGTCGGCCGCAGCGGCTCCAGCTGGCGGATCGCCAGCCACAGGCGCTGTTCCTCGGCCTCGGTCTTGGGCGGCATGAACTCGAACGAGAAGGACTGGCGGCCGTCTGCCAGCAGGTCTCGGATCGCGGGAACGTTGCGGACCGGCATGCGGACAAGGGTATCGGCTCCCAGGCGAGCGGCCGGCGGTCCGGCAACCCCCCGGCCGGGTCTACTCTCGCGAGCATGGCTTCTGACCCAGCCAGGCTCGGTCTGATCCGGACCGAGGTGGCGGCCGCTCTCGAGCGGTTCCTCCGCGGCCAGCACGACGTGCTGGCCGCGATCGGGGATGACCTGCTGCCCTGGCTGCAGGTCATGAGTGAGCTACTGTCGGGCGGGAAGCGGCTGCGGCCCGCGTTCTGCTACTGGGGCTGGCGGGCCGCCGGCGGCCGGCACTGCCCTGAGATCCTCGCCGCCGCGGCCTGCCTGGAGCTGCTGCAGGCCAGCGCGCTCGTGCACGACGACGTCATGGACGACAGCGACACCAGGCGCGGTCGCCCCGCCGTGCACCGCCAGTTCGCCAGTGCCCATGAGGCGGCCGGCTACAGCGGCTCGGCCGAGGCGTTCGGCGCCGCCGCGGCGATCCTCATCGGAGATGCCCTGCTGTCATGGACCGACGAGATGTACCACGGCAGCGGGCTGCCAGCGCAGACGCTGCAGCGGGGCCAGCCCATGCTCAACGCGATGCGGACCGAGGTCGCAGCCGGCCAGTACCTGGACCTTGTGAACCAGTTCAGCCGCGGCGAGAGCGTCCAGAGCGCACTGCGCGTGGTCACCTACAAGACGGCCAAATACACGATCGAGCGGCCGCTGCACCTTGGCGCGGCCATGGCCGGCGGCTCGCCCGAGTTGACCACCGCGGTCGAGGCCACCTGCACCGACTACGGCCTGCCGCTAGGAGTCGCGTTCCAGCTTCGGGACGACATCCTCGGGGTGTTCGGTGACCCGGCCCAGACCGGGAAGCCGGTCAGCGGCGACCTGCGCGAAGGCAAGCGGACCGTGCTGGTGGCGCTCGCCTACGAGCGCGCGAGCGCCCGGCAGGCCCGCCTGCTTGACCACCACCTCGGCGACCGCGCCCTCAGCGAGGCGGCCGCGGAGGAGATTCGCGCCGTGATCACCGACACGGGCGCGCTGGCCGAGTGCGAGACCCTCATCGGCGCCAGTGTGAAGGAAGCGACCTCCGCGCTTGACGGCGCGCCCATCACGAGCGAGGCAACAGCAGCGCTCCTGGAGCTAGCCGTCGAAGCCACGGCCCGCGCCGTGTAGGCCGGCTAGAGCGCGTCGAGCTCGGCCAGGACATCGCCGGCGAGGGCTGGATCCGCGGCGGCGACGTTCGCGCGCAGGTGCCGCCGAGCGGGAAGCAGGCATGCAGGCGACGCCGAGAAGCTCTCGCTGCTGTCCTCGCTGGCGGTTTCCCGCGCGGCCGCGTCGCGGCCTTCCGCCTCCGTGCCCTGCTAGCGGAGCCGGGCGGCCAGGCGGGCGGCGGCTGCGCCGGGGTGATCCGCCTCGGTAATCGCCCGGACCACGACGACCCGGCTCGCGCCGGCGTCCAGCACCCGATCCAGGTTCTGCTCGTCGATACCGCCGATGGCGAACCACGGCCGCGTCGTGCCGAGTCCGGCCGCATAGCGGACGAGGCCCAGCCCGGGCGCGGGCCGGCCGGGCTTGGTCGGTGTCGGCCAGACCGGGCCGGCGCAGAAGTAGTCGATCGCCGGCTCGGTGCTGGCGGCCAGCGTCTCGGACTCTGCGTGCGTCGAGAGCCCTATCAGCGGATCCGGTCCCAGGATGGCCCGCCCGGCCCGGACCGGCAGGTCATCCTGGCCGAGGTGCAGCACGTCCGCCTGCGCCGCGCGGGCCACGTCGGCGCGGTCGTTGACCGCGAGCAGGGCCCCGTGAGCCGCGCAGGCCTTCCTGAAGACCTCGAGGTAGCGCAGTTCCTGGCCAGCCTCCAGGCCCTTCTGCCTCAGTTGGATGACGTCCACGCCATTACTGAGGACATCCTGCAGGAACCAGTAGAGATCGCCCTGCCGCTCCCTGGCGTCGGTGCACAGGTACAGCCGGGAATCGGCTAGGCGGGCCTGCAGGTCGTCGGCGCGCTCGGACACGATCAGAAGGCTAGTGCCTGAGCCCGCCTGTTCACCTCGGTGCGCCGGTGCTCAGTGAGCGCCTGGACCGGAGTGCCGGGCAGCGAGTCGTCGGCCGTGAACAGCCAGTTCAGCGCCTCGCCTTCGGAAAAGCCGCAATCGAAGAGCAACGTCAGCGTGCCGCCAAGCCCATGAATGATCTGGTCGCCGTCGAGGAAACCGGCGGGGACGGCGAACTCTCCGCTGGGGCGTTGGACCGCGAGCAGCTTGTGATCGCGAAGCAGTTGCTTCACCCGGTTCACCGGCAGGCCGAGGCGGCCCGCCACGTCCGGGACACTGAGCCAGTTGCCGACGATGCTGTCGGTCGGGGGGTCAATCTGTGCCACGTGTGCAGCTTCCCACATCCGGGTGACGGTAAAACCTATGCCATGTCATTACCGTTACCCACATTTCCGGCGCGATCTCCGGCTTACAGTGCGAAGCTAAACCGCGCAGTCACGGACCGCAACTGCCGGATCGGCAAGCTTGGCCGCATCGACCGTTGCGGCCGCTTCGACCAGCCGCCGGGCCTGCAGAAGGTCCCTGGGCGAACCGACGGTCAGCATCGCCGTCAGGCGGCCGCCGGCCAGCCAGCCCGCCGCCCACTTCTTGTCCGCGCGCGGATCGCCGCGCCAGACCAGCTGGTCGCCGTGCCCGTGCCAGCCAACGTATTGCACCATGCGGCCGAATTGCTCCGACCAGAAGTAGGGAACCGGGTCGTACCGTGCACTGTCGCCCAGCACGTTGACCGCGACTACCTCGGGCGCATGAAGCGCCACGTCCCAGTGCTCGAACCTGAGCCGGCGACCGAACCGGTCGGACCAGAATGACGCGCAGTCGCCGACCGCGAATACGCCGGGCACCGACGTCCGGAGGCGCCCGTCGACGGCGATGCCGTTCTCCAGGAGAACGGGCGATCCGTCCAGCCAGGCCACCGCGGGCCGGACGCCGACCGCAGTCACGACGACGTCCGCCGGTTGCCAGTCACCCCCGGCCAGGGCTATCCCGCCGTCCTCGATGGACTCGACTTTCTGGCCAAGCCGTAGCTCGGCTCCGGCCTCGGCATACCAGCGCGCGGTGATAACGCCGACCTCACTGCCTAGTGCCGACGCCAGCGGCGCCACTGCCGCCTCCAGGACCGTGACCGCGCAGCCACGCGTTCTGGCCGCCGTCGCGAGTTCCGCACCGATCCAGCCCGCGCCGACGATGGCCAAGCGCGTTCCCGGATTGAGCCGTGCGCGCAACGCGAGCGCCTCGTCCATCGTCCGCAGCACGTGCTGCGGGCCGGAGCCGGGCAGCCGCACTGGCACCGCCCCGGTGGCGATGACAAGCGCGTCGAACGGGTGCTCCCCCGCGTCCGTGCGCAGGACGCCGGGCCGAAGCTGCGTCGCGGTCTCCGACAGCCGCAGCCGTACCTTGAGTGAATCCAGGTCGGCGCGCAGCGAAGTGTCATCCAGCTCACCGGTCATGAGCTTCTTCGACAGCGGCGGCCGATCGTAGGGCGGCCTGGCCTCCGCGCCGATCAGCGTGACCGCACCCCGGTGGCCGCGGGCCCGCAACTCCTCGACCGTGCGCAGCCCGGCCAGGCCGCCGCCCACGACGACGACCGTCGGGTGGCTGGTCATCGCTCACCGCCCTCCGCTGAGAAGTCCCGGCCTGCCGGCATCCGCATCAGCGCAGACGTCCGAGGCGTCGGCCGGGCGAACAGGGCTAGGCTAGGGGTATCGCGCGGGAGTCCGGTGCTGACCGGACTGAGAGGGCGGCTAGGGAGCTGCCGACCGCAGGAACCTGATCCGGGTCATGCCGGCGAAGGGAGCCGACCATCTCAAGGTCCAGTTCAGACGCCGACGCCGTGATCGTCGGCGGGGGCGTCATCGGCCTGAGCATCGCCTGGCGAGCCGCCCAGCAGGGCATGCGGGTCGTCGTCGCTGATCCCGCGCCCGGCCAGGGCGCCACTCACGCCGCAGCGGGCATGCTGACACCGATCGCGGAGGCGGCATACGCCGAGCGTGACATCTTCGCCCTCGGCCTGGCGTCGCTGCGCCGGTACCCGGCGTTCGCGGCCGAACTCGAGGTGGCAGCGGGCCTGCCCACCGGATTCCGGCAGACTGGCACGCTGCAGGTTGCCTACGACTCCGACGACCTAGCGGTGCTTGACCAACTGCGGGCGCTGCAGGACTCGTTCGGTGTTCAGACCGGCCAGCTGACCGCGCGCCAGTGCCGAGAAGCCGAGCCCATGCTGGACCCGTCGATCCGCGGCGGGCTGCTGGCAGCCGATGACGGCTCGGTCGACCCGCGGCTGCTCGCGGCTGCGCTGCTGCGCGCCGCGACCGCGGCCGGGGCGCGGCACCTGCCGCTGCAGGTCGC
>JASHUE010000895.1:0-3842 GCA_030040195.1 Streptosporangiaceae bacterium
GAGCGCACGGACGACGCCGTAGTAAAACGCGGCGTTGGCGACCACGTCGGCGACCGTGGGACCGGCGGGAAGCACGCGGTTCTCGACCCGCAGGTGCGGCCGGCCGTCGTCCACCGCGTAGACCGGCCGGTTCCACCGGTACACCGTGCCGTTGTGCAAGGTCAGCTCGGCTAGCTGCGGGGCTTCGCCACGATCCAGCGCGGCTTGAGGGTCCTCGTCCTCCCGCAGGGGCAGCAGCGCCGGGAAATACCGCAGGTTCTCCTCGAAAAGGTCGAATACGGATGTGATCCAACGCTCGCCAAACCAGACTCGCGGTCGCACCCCTTGCAGCTTGAGTTCCTCCGGCCTGGTGTCAGTGACCTGCTCGAAGAGCGGGATTCTGGTCTCGCGCCACAGCTCCCGCCCGAACAGGTAGGGGGAGTTCGCGGCCAGCGCCACCTGGATGCCCGCAACGGCCTGGGCGGCGTTCCAGTAGTTCCCGAAAGACTCGGGACTCACCTGCAGGTGAAACTGCACGCTCGTGCATGCGGCCTCCGGCATGATCGTGCCCACATGCGTGAGCAGCCGTTCCGGCCCGTCGATGCAAATACACATGTCCTCGCCGCGGGCGGCAATCATCTGCTCGTTGAGCAGGCGATAGCGCGGGTTGGCCGACATGGCCTCGTCGGTAACATCGCCCTGCCTCACGGTTGGCAGGATGCCGATCATGACGAACCTGCTGCCGGCCGTCAGCGCGCGGTCCGAAGCGTGCTCGAGTTTCCGCAGTACCGAGGCCTCCAGGTCACTGAGGGCGTTGCCGGTCAGCTGCCGCGGCGGAACGTTGATCTCCAGGTTGAACCGACCGAGCTCGCTCGCCCAGCTCGGGTCGGCGATAGCCTCGAGCACCTTCGTGCTCGTCATCGCCGGCAAGTATTCATCGTCAACGAGATTCAGCTCGATCTCCAGGCCGACCTGCTGCGGCTCGGTCTCGAATCTGGACTCGCGTAGCATCCGGGCGAATACGTCCAGGCACTGTCGCACCTTCTGGCGATAGGCACGCCTGTCCTGCTGGCTGACGATCATGGCCGGGACATCCCTGCCCATCGAACTCCTCCACGTACTGCTCTGGGCGGAGACTCGGTTCCACATTCGCACGTAATGGGGCGCCTGACCAGGTTGTGTACGCCGGGCTGACGATCGGGTTAGTTGGTAACCGCGGAGCCAGTACGCCGGCACTCAGGGCACATCCGTAAAAGGACTATTTAGTTAGTCTTGACACTGAAAGCGGTTTCATCCGGGCTTGGACCCCACATGCTATTAAACCTGTACTTCCACGACATCACCGGCATCGGGCCGCTACAGCGGGCCGCGACCAACAACGGCCTGTTCCCGACGACGCCCGGTTTCGACATGTCGACCGGCGTCGGCTCCCCGAAGATGGCAGCGCTGATCACGGGCGCCTGACCGAGCGCGGTTGAGAGGGGGCGGGTCTCGGGCTCGCCCCCTCTTGCGTCCCGGCAACGGAGAACACCGGGGCGCATCTAGCCCGCCAGCGGGCGGCCACTTGCCAGACGGCCTCGTCCAGCCCGTGGGCCAGTGTCCGTGCTCACCCGCGCGAAGTGACCCATCCTGGCTGTTCCCGCGCCGCAGTGGCCGCCGCCCATTGCCTGGCCCACGCATCGAGTGGCGCGATCGCTCGGCCGAGTCCGTGGCCGATGTCGGTCAGTTCATATTCGCCCGTGATGCTCCTGCTCACCAGCCCAGCCTCGGCTAGCTCCCGCAGCCGCTCATACATCACGCTGGAGGAAATGCCGTCGCTCCTGGCCAGCAGGGCCCTGGCCCCGACCGGGCCGTCGCGCAGCTCCCAGAGCAGGCGCAGCGCCCACCTGCGGCCCAGCAAGTCAAGCGCGGCCATCAGCGGCCGGCCGGTCGTCGACCCCCTGACCCGGCGGCCGGGCAGCGGAGTGTCCGTCATTGGTTTACCTCTTGCTGTTTCGGAACCCGAAACATAGAGTAACAGCGTTTCTGTTTCCGAAACGAGAGAAGCCGCGGTGCCACGCATCGAGCCGCTGTCCGCACCCTACGATCAGCCCGTAGCTCAGTACCTGGCCGGGACCATGCCCGCTGGGCAGGAACCAATCAAGCTTTTCCGCACCCTCGCGGTGAACCTCGAGATGGCCGGTGCCATGTCCGCATGGGCCCGTCACGAGCTCGGGCGCCACCTCGCCATCTCGCTGCGCGAGCGCGAGATCCTGATCGACCGAACCTGCGCCCGATGCGGCTGCGAGTACGAATGGGGCGTGCACGTCGCCTACTTCGGCCAGCGGGCCGGGCTGAGCCAGGCCCAGGTGCGTTCGCTGTCTTCTGGCAGGCCGGCCGATCCGTGCTGGGACAGCGAGGCGGAGCGCTTGCTGATCAGGGTCGCCGATGAACTGCACGAGCGCAGCGACGTCAGTTCGCGGCTCTGGGACGACCTGACCTCCCACTACAGCCACGCGCAGTTGCTCGACATCATCATGCTGTGCGGCTGGTACCACGCAATCAGCTACGTCAGCAACGCTTCCGGAGTTGAGCCAGAGGCGTGGGCGCCAACATTCGCCGAGTACGCGGCCGCTCCGGCGGGAGAGCGGCGGCCTGGCTGAGCGCATCGCCGTACGTCGTAATCGCACAGCCACCAGCGGCAGGGCCGCCAGCCGACGGCGGCCCGCCCTGGCCAACTACTTCGATATGGTATTATCCATAATCGTGATAAACGAAATGGAAGTACACGGAGTCGTGGCCGAGCTCCAGCGGGCGACGCACGCAACGCTGCATGCGCTGGCAATGAGCCTGGCGGAGCTCTCGCTGACGGGGTCAGAGCAGAACGTGCTCGCCGCGCTCGCCGACGGCCGAGTGCTCTCGGTCGGCGAGCTGGCGAACGCAACCGGAACGAAGCCGAGCACTCTCACGAGCGTGCTGGACCGGCTGGAGCGTCGAGGGGATCTGGAGCGCGACGTGGATTACACCGACCGCAGGTCGGTCCTGATCCGGCTGACGCCAACCGGACGGTGGACGGCGGCAAAGGTCCGTGACGCGATCAAGGATCTGGAGAAATCCGCACTCAAAGGCGTCAGCAAGCAGCAACTGGCGGGCTTCTACGCCGTCACGCTCTCGCTGTCGGAGGCAGCCAAGTGACCGGCCCGGCCAGCCGCGCCACCGACGCCAGTGCCGTCGGCCACGCGAGCGATCCCGGCCACGCGAGCGATCCCGGGGACGCGAGCGATGCTGGCAACCCCGAGATCCCGGCCGAGCTGGCCGCCCTGCTGCGGGAAATAGTGCCGCCCGGCGGCCGCTTCGGTCACCGCCAGCACATTCACCTGGCCTACCTGACCGTCCGCAGGCACGGCACGCGTGAGGCGGTGGACCGGATCAGCAGCTGGATCCGGCACATTGCCTCCTACGAGCAGGCACCGCAGAAGTACAACGCCACCATGACGAAGGCGTGTACGCAGCTCGTCGGGCATCACGTCGAGTCCGACCCGTCCGCATGCGACTTCAGCGACTTCGCTGCCCGGAACCCGGCGCTGCTCGACAAGCGACTGCTCAGCCGGCACTACCGCTCGTCAACGCTGGCTAGTACAGCCGCGCGGGCTGGCTGGGTCGAGCCGGACCTCGCTTCGTTCCCCTGGTCGTCATAAGTCATCCAGGTCGCCGGTGAGGTAGCGGTCGATGACCGGGCCGATCGCCGCCACGAGCTCGTCGTGGCTGGCCGTCGCGACCGGGCCGAATTTCAGCAGGTAACGCGCGATCGCCAGGCCCAGCATCTGCGTAACAACCAAGGAGGCGCGGAACGAGGCGCCACCGGGGTCGGTCCGTTCCACCAG
>JASHUE010000896.1:0-6041 GCA_030040195.1 Streptosporangiaceae bacterium
GCGTCCGCGGCCAGCCGCCGCTCGTTCTCGGCCAGGGACGCTTCGGCCTTCGTCCGGCTGGCCACCGCCACGGTGAGCTGCCGGCGCGCGGCCGACAGGCGGTCGGAGAGCTCGCGCTCCTGCGATCGCAGCTCGGCCGCCTCGGCTTCCAGCTCATCGGGATCCCGGCCGGACCGCTGCGGCTCGGGCGCCGACAGGTGCCGGTGCCGCTCGGCGGCCAGGCTCTGCACGCCCCTGAGCCGTTCGCCCAGGCCGGCCAGGGCAAAGAACGCCTCCTGAGCGGCCGCCAGTCGCGGCGCGTGCTGCTGCTCGGCCTCCTCGAGCTCCGACTCGAGCTCGCGCGCCTGGTTGAGCACAACTTCGAGCGCGGTCCTGGCCGCGGCGTTCGCCGCCTCATCCGAGGAATCCCTGACAAGCTCGGCTGCCAGCGTGGCGTAGTCGTCCGCGAGCAGCCGCAGTCTCGCATCGCGCAGGTCGGCCTGGATGACCGCCGCCTTGCGTGCGATCTCAGCCTGCCGGCCGAGCGGCTTCAGCCGACGCCCGAGCTCGCCGGTGAGGTCAACCAGCCGGGTGAGGTTGGCCTGCATCGCATCGAGCTTGCGGACCGCCTTCTCCTTACGGCGACGGTGCTTGAGCACGCCCGCCGCCTCCTCGATAAGCGCGCGCCGGACGTCGGGTCCGGCGTTCAGCACCTCATCGATCTGGCCCTGCCCCACGATCACGTGCATCTCGCGGCCCAGGCCGGTGTCGGACAGCAACTCGGAGATGTCGAGCAGCCGGCACTGATCGCCGTTGATGGCGTACTCGCTCTGGCCGGACCTGAACAGCAGCCGCGAGATCGTCACCTCGGAGTAGTCGATTGGCAGCGCGCCGTCGCTGTTGTCGATGGTGAGCGTGACCTCGGCCCGGCCAAGAGCCGGGCGCCCGGCCGTGCCGGCGAAAACGACGTCTTCCATTTTGCCGCCACGTAGCGGCTTGACGCCTTGCTCGCCCATCACCCAGGAGAAGGCGTCTACGACATTGGACTTGCCGGAGCCGTTCGGCCCGACGATGCAGGTGATGCCTGGCTCGAACTTGAGCGTGGTCACGGAGGCGAACGACTTGAACCCGCGCAGGGTCAAGGTCTTCAGGTACACCCGCCGAATTCCTCCCCACCCAGCTGGTAGGCCAGGCCGCGCCCCGTGTTTGCCAGCACCGGGTTTGCGGCACCGGGGCCGCTAGTCCGGGGCCATGGCACGAGGCCGCCCGTCCTCCGCACCCTACCGCGACGGCCAGGTAACCCCGCGCATTCGCGCGCGTACCGGATCTGCGTGCGGAGATCGGGCCGTAGTCGCACATCCATTTCTCAGGCTTGCAGGTACCACCGGAAATGACGGCTAAACCAGGCCACGGTCGGATATAGCATCCAGACGCGCACCGCCACCACGCCGGAGGTCGCCCGTGTCATTATCCCGTCGCGCCATGCTGCTCAGCGGTGCGGGCGTCCTGCTGCTTGGCTGCGCGGGGGCGTGCGCCGGCGCCTACGAGCTCGTCGAGGACGGCACGCTGCCCGGCAAGTACTTCCTGGCCAGGATCGAGGGCGCCTGCGGCTCGGCACCGACCGCTCCAGCCGGGCCGCCCCCTGGCCGCCACACCGCGCGGTTCTACTCGGCTTACCGGCGGCGCGAGGTGGAGATGGTAACCCTGGTCCCGCCGGACGCGGCGTCACTGCGTGGCCTTGGCGTCGTGATCGCACTGCACGGCGCCGGCGGCAGCGCCGCCGAGATGGCGGGACTGGTCGCGCCGGCGATGACCAGCGCGCGGATGGCCGGGTTCGCGGTCATCTGCGTTGACGGCGGCACCACCTACTGGCACACCCGCGCCGACGGCGATGATCCGATCGGCATGATCCTCTACGAGGTGCTGCCGCGCGCGTCCGCGGCCGGCCTGGCTACCCGCCGCATCGGCATCACCGGGCTGTCGATGGGCGGTTACGGGGCACTGCTGATGGCCGAGCAGCTCGCCGCCCGGCCGGTGCTGCGCTCGTTTGCGGGTTTGGGAAACGGGCCGTCCACGCCCCCGGCACCACCCGGGCCGCTCCCCGGCGTCACCGCGGTCGCCGCGCTGTCGCCGGCGATCTTCGCGTCGTACGCAGACGCCGAGGCGGCCAGCCGGTCGTCCTTCGACAGCCCTGCCGACTTCGCCCGCAACAACGTATTCGCCGGCCTCGGCGCGTTGCGGCGCGTGCCGGCCTGGATTGCGTGCGGGGCGGACGACCCGTTTCAGCCGGAAACCTCGCTGCTGCTGGCCAGGCTCTCGGCTCTCACGGGTCGCCAGATCGGGCCGGGGATCTTGTCCGGATGTCACGATGACGCGTTCTGGGGCCGCAACATGCCGGCCGCACTCTCGTTCATCGCAGTGAACATGTCCCGACCGCCGGGCTGACGACTAAGCGCCGACGCGGAACCGGAGGACTAACCGTGGACAGCGAAGAGGGACGCCAGTAGCGTCCCTCGCCGTTAGTTTGGCCGCGTGCGCTCGTCAGGTGAGCGCTGGCTCGCGGACCGGGATCAGCAGGTCATGACCGACTGATGCGACAAGCACATCATTCTCGTCCTGAAGGCGGGCAAGCTCTGCCTCCAGGTCGCGTACTCGTTGCTGCAGGCGGCGCATCTCTGAGACCATGCGGGGATCCGGCCCGCCGACGTGGCCGAGTAGAGCCTTTGCCATTGTGTAGGGTCCTCCACACTGAGTGACCAGAGTGGGCGTGCGCGCAGGTGCCGGATAGGCCTGCGCACTGGTAACACCCCCATGGTCCCACCGTCAAGGGTATTCGGTCAAGTTTGACGATCGTGCAGGTCACAGGCCTGAGAATGTGGCTGGACCGGCACCGGGACAACAGGACCTTACCTCCGAAAAAGCGGACTTCGGGTTCCGGGTCCGGCACCGGGTCACCGGCCCGGCCGGGTCGGCCAGGCAACCATAATTCTTCCCAGCGTTGCCACTCAGTTACCCTCCGTGTGGCGCGCCGCGGGGTAAGGCCCGCGCCCACGACGCATCCGGCTGCCTGGCCAGGCGGCCGGCCGGTTCTCAGCTCAGCGCTCGGCAAAGCCCGAGAATCCGCCCGAGGACGGGGCCCACCGCGAGGTGACTCGCCGGACCCGGCCGGGCGTACCGCCAGCCTGCAACAGCCCGAGGAGTTCCTCGCAGAGCCCCATCGGGCCCTCGGCGATCACCTTGACGCGCCCGTCGGCCAGGTTCTCGGCCTGGCCGACTAGCCCGAGCGCCAACGCGCGGCTCCGCACCCACCAGCGGAAGCCGACGCCCTGCACCCGGCCCTCGACCCACGCAGTCAGCCGAACGTCGCCAGGGCCGCGGTCGGGCGCGGCCGCTCCGGTGCTGCCTCCGGCCCTGGCAGCGAGCGCCTGGGCGCCGAAGGCGCCGGACTCCTGCTCCGGGCCATCCCCGCCTGGCCCGGTCACCAACGGCCGTTCCTGGGCCGGGGCTGACAGGCCGGACAGGTGTAGGACGAGCGATTCATGAAGGGGTCACGGCGGATCGGCGCCCCGCACCTCGGGCATGGCTCGCCGGCCCGCCCATAGACGTTCAGGGCCCGGTCGAAGTAGCCGCTCTCGCCGTTGACATTCACGTACAGGCTGTCGAACGACGTTCCCCCGGCCGCGAGCGCCTCCCCGAACACCTGACGGACCGCAGCGATGAGCCGGGATACCTCACCCGGACGGAGCCGGTCGGCGGCCCTGGCGAAGTGCAGCTTGGTCCGCCACAGGGCCTCATCGGCGTAGATGTTGCCTACCCCGCTGATCAGCGACTGGTCAAGCAGCGCGCGCTTAATCCCGGTGCGTCGCGACCGCAGCCTAGTCGCGAACCAGGCGGCGTCGAAGGCTGTCTCCAGCGGATCGGGCGCGATGTGGGCGATGATCGGCGGCAACTGCGCGCCGTCAGCGGCCACCAGCAGATGGCCGAAGGTGCGCTGATCGGTGAAACGCAGGTCCGGGCCGCCGTCGTCGAATGTAAGCCTGACCCGCACGTGCGGTGAGAGCAGCTCGTCGCGCGGCGTCAGGAGCAGCTGGCCGCTCATGCCCAGATGCGCAAGCAGCGCATCCTCGCCGACCGGCAGCCACAAGTACTTTCCCCGGCGGCGAGCCGCGTCAATCCGCCTGCCGCGCATCCTGGCGGCGAAGTCGGCCGGCCCGGCCAGGTGCCGGCGCACCGCTCGCGGGTGCAGCACCTCAACCGCAGCGATACGCCGGCCCACGACGTGCTTCTCCAGCCCGCTGCGGACAGTCTCGACCTCGGGCAGTTCGGGCACGTGCCGGTCCGGTGCTAGTCCTGCGCCTGAGAGGCGTCGCGTGCCGCAAGCCCCTCGCTGATCGCGTTCCAGGCTGCCTCGGCCGCCTGCTGCTCGGCTTCCTTCTTGGACCGGCCCTCGCCCTCGCCATAGGTCTTCGTACCAATCCGCACGAAGGCCCGGAACGACTTCTGGTGATCGGGGCCGCTCTCCTCGACGTGGTACTCGGGGGCGCCGAGTATCTCCGACGCCGTGAGCTCCTGCAGCGAGGTCTTCCAGTCCAGGCCCGCGCCCAGCCGCGCGGAGCGGGCGATCACCGGGTCGAACAGCCTGTGGACGAGGGCATCCGCTGCGGCCAGCCCCTGGTCGAGATAGACCGCTCCGATCACCGCCTCCAGGGTGTCGGCCAGGATCGACGACTTGTCACGGCCGCCGGTGCCCTCCTCGCCCTTGCCCAGCCGCACATAAGAGCCGAGTTCCAGGCCGCGCGCGACGCCGGCGAGCGCGCGCATGTTCACGACGGCTGCGCGCAGCTTGGCGAGCTGGCCCTCGGGCAAGTCGGGATACTGCCGGAACAGGGTGTCGGTCACGATCAGTCCGAGGACCGAGTCACCGAGGAACTCCAGGCGCTCGTTTGTCGGCAGCCCGCCGTTCTCGTAGGCAAAGGAGCGGTGCATCAGCGCCCGGCCGAGCAGGTCGGAGCCGACCGGCACCTGCAGTGATGTGAGCAGGCTGTCGGTCCCGTTCGCTCCCTGCCTCTCAGCAGCTGAGTCAGTCACTAGGCAGCTCCCTCCCGCGGCGGCGGCACCGCGGTGCGGACCCCCTAAGGGCATGTCAGGAAGGAGTCGTGACCTGGCGCCTGTTGTAAGTACCGCAGGTCGGGCAGGCAGTGTGCGGAAGCTTGGGGTCACGGCAATTCGGGCACGTCACCAGCTGAGGTGCCATCGTCTTCCACTGCGCGCGGCGCGACCTCGTGTTGCTGCGCGACATCTTTCGCTTGGGTACTGCCACCTCAGCGCTCCTTCGCCTGTCCCGGTGCGGGGTCCGTCCGGTCCGTCGTCGTCTCCGGTCCGGCTTTCCCGTCCGGTACAGCTTCCTCCCCGGCGCCGCTGCCTTCCGGCCCGGCCGCCCGGTAATCCTGCAGCGCCGCCCACATGGCGCCGCGCTGCTCGTGCTCGTGGCCAGGCTCGGCATCCGCCAGCCGGACCCCGCACTCCGGGCAAAGGCCCTTGCAGTCGTCCTCGCACAATGGCGAGAGCGGCAGTTCCAGCACCACCGCATCCCGCAGAGCTGGCTCCAGGTCGAGCTGCCCGCTGCCATCCAGCGGGTAGTTCTCCACGTCATCCTGCTCGTCGACGTTGCCTGGCTCTGCCGACTCCGGGCTGAACAGCTCCTGGAACCGCACCTGCATAGCCGAGGTGAACGGATCTAGGCACCGCGCACACTCGCCGACGAGCGGTGCCGTGACGCTGGCGGTCACGAGCACTCCCTCGGCGACTCCCTGGAGCTGCACTTCCAGCTCCAGGTCGGCACCGGCCGGGACCCTGGCCATCTCGACGCCCAGATGGTCAGGCGTCACGCAGGTACGCTTCAGGGTACGCGCTGTTCCCGGTCCAAGATCCCTGATGTCAAACACCAGCGGGTTCCGCGGATCCAGCCGCTTTGGGTGCTTGGTTCGCGATTGTGGCATAACGAGTAGTATCAGTGGCGGGGTAGTCAACGGTTTAGCTTACCGGCTGGCCTGCGGCAGCCC
>JASHUE010000897.1:0-3400 GCA_030040195.1 Streptosporangiaceae bacterium
GGCCGCACGGGCCAGGAGCTTTTGACCCTGCTGCGGAGCAGGCTGCGCAACTCGCCGGCGACAGAATGGCAGGTCGTGCGCACCGAGCTGCAGAAGATCATCGAGATCAGGCTGCGCGCCCTCCTAGCCGGGACGTCATGAGCGTCATCACGACGCATGTGCTGGACGTCGCGTTCGGCCGGCCAGCCGCCGGGATGCCGGTCGCGCTACTGCGCGTGGACGAGGCCGCCGCCACCGAGATCGGCCGGGCCAGCACCGACGACGACGGCCGGGTCCGCCGCCTCGGCCCTGCCGACATCCAGCCGGGCACCTACCGGCTCGTTTTCGACACCGCGGCCTATCTCCTCGCGCAGCATCCGGGCGACTGGCCGTTCTTTCCCGAGGTAGCGGTTACCTTTACGGTGCACGACCAGGCACGGGACTACCACGTTCCCTTGCTTCTAAGTCCTTATGGATACAGCACGTACCGCGGGAGCTGACGATGGGGATCGTGCTCGGCCCGACCCAATACGGCAAGGCGGAAACGCGGATCGTCCGGATCTACCGTGACGGTCCCGAGCACCAGATCCGCGACCTGAACGTGTCGACGGCACTGCGCGGCGAGTTCGCCGACGCGCACCTGCGCGGGGACCAGGCGCACGTGCTGCCGACGGACACGCAGAAGAACACGGTCTACGCATACGCGAAAGAGAAGGGCGTCGGCGCAATCGAGGAGTTCGCGCTCGCACTCGCCCGGCACTTCGTCGACGAGGTCGAGCCAGTGCGGATGGCGCGGGTTGACGTCGATGAATATGGATGGGAACGGGTCGTCGCCGACGGCCGGCCCCACCCGCATGCGTTCGTGCGGTCTGGCCAGGTAACCCGCACGGCGACCGCGATCGTCGTGGCAGCGGGCAGCACCCGGCTTACCTGGGTGCTGGCCGGCCTGCGCGACCTGATCCTGCTGAAGTCGACCGGGTCGGAGTTCGTCGGCTTCCTGAAGGACCGCTATACGACGCTCGCGGAGACTCATGACCGGATACTCGCCACCTCGCTCACCGCGCGCTGGCGGTACATCCGGCCAGAGGCCGATTGGGATGCGGTCTATGCGGACGTCCGCGAACTTCTGGTGGAGCGATTCGCCGCCGTGCACAGCCTGGCGCTGCAGCAGACCCTCTGGGAGATGGGCCGGGCCGTACTCGATGCGGACAAGGACATCGCCGAGATCCGGCTTTCGGCGCCGAACAAGCATCACTTCCTCGTCGACCTGGCGCCGTTCGGGCTGGATAACCCGGGCGAGGTGTTCCATGCTGACGACCGCCCTTATGGACTGATTCAGTGCGCGGTGCAACGCGACGAGGCCCCGCCACCGGGCCCGTCCTGGGAACCGCCCGCGTCCTTCGCCTGAGCCGTGCTAGCCTGCCGCGTTCCCCCGACCTCATGAAGCAGCGAAGAAGTGACGCGCATGCCAAGCGGCCGAACCGCGATCGTCACCGGCGCGAATCACGGGCGCGCGGTTGCGCGGGCCGTGGTACCTGATCCAGGCCGGACACGAAACCTGGCGGCGGGCCCATGACCCACTCCACGAACGCGGCCCGCAGCCGCAGGCCGCCGCGGGCGCCGGGCTCGTTCTGGGGCTGTACGTGCTGTTGCTGCACATGTCCCGAACGGTCCCGGTGAACTCGGACGGGGCGGCCAACGCCCTGCAGGCCTGCCTGGTCTTTGCCTTTGCGGCAACCTTCACGCCGAGCCCGGACCCGCTGAGCATGCTGCTGCTCGCAGTGCCGTGTCTCGTGCTGGTCGAGGCATCGGAGGTTTTTGCCTGGGGGCACGACAAGCGCAAGGCGCGCCTTGGCAGCCTGGCCTATCCGGGGCTGAGCGAGGACAAATCCCGACGGTACCGCCTGGACCAGCCGGTCAGCGAGCACACGCCCTTATCGCCGCTCGCCATACCCGGCGGCGCAGACCGCATCCGCATCGGCACTCATCCCGTTACTCCTAACTCGTCGAGATCTTTGGCCGGAACTCAATGAGGATCACCCGGTGGCTGCCTTCACGTCACTACGCCACGCTCACGGACCCGACGCCTCGTACCTCCCTGCATAAGGTGAATAAGTGGATATCTGTCTAACATTACTATCTAGCTATATTTGCAATGAATGTACATCCTTGAGCTATTGAGGGTCCATCTATTGACTTAGAGCCCGCTGTACTGCTATTTTGAGGCACAAAGGTTGTAATGGTGGTAGAAGGGATGTGATTCACATTAAGAAAGCTCGCATTATCGGCGCGGTAGGCTTAGCCCCGGCTCTCGGTCTGGCATTACCTGTCGCCGCCGCGAACGCAGCCACAGCACATCACCCCACGGCGGCGGAACGTGCAAAAGCCGTGTTCAACAAGAGAGTCAGACTCCCTACGCTGCACGGAGACCGCATTGACGCGGCCGATGCCGCTTGTGACTCCTACTACGTAGCCTCTGGCCATAAGGGACCATTCTACGCATTCGCTGCATACAGCACTAATTGCCTGCATTTCGCAGAAGGCGTGCTGACCAAGGAGCAGACGAAGCTGGAAATGAGAATCTCGGTCTACAAGGATTTCGGCAAGGTAGACCGGCAGAAGCTGCAATACGTCCATGGCACCATCAGCGATGGCACCACCGCGTTCTGGGCCTACGTCAACGTAGCCGGCGCCCACGAGCTTTGTGAAGCCCTGGTCGCGTCAAGCAACGTCACGGACGTCAAGTATGGACCCGTGTGCATATCCTTCTCGGCCTAGCTTGATCGATTGCGGTCGCCGCCCTGCCGGCAGGTTGCAAATGCCGGCTGGGCGGGGCGGCTGTCATTTGGCGAGTGCGTGTGATTTGCATCGATGGTTCCGGCGGGAAAGGCAATTGGGACCTATCCATCGCTGGCCCACCTGAGTAGTGATCTGATACGCAGATCCGATCGCTAGACATGTGACGTGAGGGATGATCCAGCAAGCAGCGCGGCTAGACGACGGCAATTCCCCGGCTCCTGGCTCTTCAGACTCGGGCAGCTCATTCGCCGACCCGGCATTCGTGCTTTGTAACGCGCGATCCGGCTCCACCCTGCTGCGGTTCCTGCTGGACGCGCATCCGGAGCTGTCCTGCCCCCCCGAGACGAACCTCCCGATCCTCTGCGGGCAACTAGCGAATGTGTGGTCGCTGATCGAGGGAGCGCCGCTGTCGCCTAAGCGGGACGATCAGCCGCCAGATATTCCGAGCGCGGCGATAGCGGGCGTCAGGGCAACGATGGATTCGATGCTGGGACCTTATCTGAATCGCCGGGGGAAGAAGCGCTATTGCGATAAGACCCTTGGCACTGCGCGATTCGCTGCCCTGCTCCAGCGCATATATCCGCAGGTACGATTCATTTGTCTGTACCGGTATCCCATGGAT
>JASHUE010000094.1:0-5333 GCA_030040195.1 Streptosporangiaceae bacterium
GCACTGGCATCGCCAGATCAAGGCCTGCGTCGGCGGTGTCGCGGCGGCGGTTACCGGAGACCCGGCCGTGTTCGTGTCGGTGTCGGCGGCGCACCAGGGGCCCGACGGCGGCGGGCCGGTCGCCGCGATCGTCGATCTCGGCCCGCGGCCCTGATATGCATCTCGGCCTGGCCGCCATCGTGGTCGACGACTACGACGAGGCGATCGAGTTCTTCGTCGGGGCACTCGGATTCGAGCTGGCCGAGGACTCCCCCGCGCTGACGTCCGCTGGCGGGCGACCGAAGCGGTGGGTCGTGGTCCGCCCGCCCGGCGCCCAGACCGGGCTGCTGCTGGCCCAGGCCGACGGCAGCGAGCAGGCCGCCGTCGTCGGCCGGCAGGTCGCCGGGAGGGTCGGGTTCTTCCTGCAGGTCGAGGACTTCGACGAGGCGTATGACCGGATGTCGCGGGCCGGCGTCACATTCGTCGGTCCGCCGCGGGCTGAGCCCTACGGTCAGGTCGCGATTTTCGTCGACATCGCGGGCAACAAGTGGGACCTGCTCGGCCCAGGCTGACGACCGCTAGCGCGCCTGCGCCAGCAGACCGAGGTCATGCGCGATCCGCGCGCCGAGGTCAGGATCGACCTTGGCCCAGTAATCCCTGACCGCTCGCTCCTGGATGAAACGCTCCACGCCCTGGCTGAGGTGCCAGACGATGTTGCCGGCCAGATGGTCCCGGTCGGTATCGGACATCACCTGCCGGTAGAGCGTGCCGGGCTGGCTGAAGTCGTCGTCGTCTCGATGCGCCTCGTAGGCCGTCCGCGCGATCTCGCCCGCCTCGACCATCCAGCCGAGATCGTGAAACCGCTGCGAGTCCGCCCTGGGGCCACCGTAGCTGTTCGGCGCGTAGACCGGCTGGTTCCCGTTGTGGCGGAACCGCATCGGGCCGTCCTTGTTGTAGTTGTGCACCTCGCCGGCCGGCTGGTTCACCGGCAACTGCTCATAGTTGGGGCCGGTGCGGTAGCGGTTGGAGTCGCCGTAGGCGAACATCCGGCCAAGCACCATCTTGTCCGGGCTGGGCCCGATGCCTGGCACCATGTTCGCCACATCGAACCCGACCTGCATGATCTGGGCGAAGAAGTTCTCCGGGTTGCGGTCCAGCACCATCCGGCCGACCGGAATCAGCGGGTAGTCCCGGTGCGGCCACACCTTCGTGACATCGAACGGGTTGAAGCGGTAGCTGGCCGCCTCCGCGACGGGCATGATCTGCATCTCCAGGCGCCACGACGGCTGGTCACCGCGGGCGATCGCATCCCACAGGTCGCGCCGGTGGTAGTCCAGATCCTCGGCCCGCATGGCCCTGGCCTCGGCGTCGGTCATGTTCTGGATGCCCTGCTCGGTCCTGAAGTGGTACTTCACCCAGAACTTCTCGCCCGCGGCGTTCTCCCACATGTAGGTGTCGCTGCTGAAGCCGTGCATGTGCCGCCAGGATCGCGGTGTTCCCCGGTCGCTCATCAAGACCGTCACCTGGTGGGCCGACTCGGGCGAGAGCGTCCAGAAGTCCCACTGCATGTTGTTGCTGCGCAGTCCGCTGTCGGGCAGCCGCTCCTGCGAGTGGATGAAGTCAGGGAACTTCATCGGATCCCGCACGAAGAAGACCGGCGTGTTGTTGCCGACCATGTCGTAGTTGCCGTCTTCGGTGTAGAACTTGACGGCGAAGCCGCGCACGTCACGGTCGGTATCGGCGTAGCCCTCCTCGCCGGCCACCGTCGAGAACCGGGCGATCAGCGGTGTGCGCTGCCCGACCTTGCTGAGGAACGCCGCCTTGGTCCACGGCGTGACGTCGTCGGTCACTTCGAAGTAGCCGAAGGCGCCGCCGCCCTTCACGTGATACACCCGGTCGGGGACGCGCTCGCGCACGAAGTGAGCCAGTTTGTCGATCAGGTACGTGTCCTGCAGCAGGTTCGGGCCGCCGGCGCCGACGGTGAGTGAGTACTCGTCGCTCGATACCGGAGTACCCGCGTCCCTGGTCGTGTTGGGTGGCTGGTAACTGGGTTTCCGTTCTTCCTTCATGAGATAGCTACGCCCCTTCCGGCCCGAATGCAAGATTGCGGGAGAGATCACCGACGTGCGCGAATGGCAAGATCAGCCGCAGCTCAGCTCGGTGCGGAGTTCGCCGTGGGTGCCGCGCTGCGGCCGCTAAGTGGCGATACCCGTTCCGTCAGGCACGACACTGCGACCCTCAGGTAACTCCGCCGCTCGCCAAGATCGCGGTTCCATCTGATCGGATATATAAGCTGTTGATGCTTTCCTGGCAAAATGAGACGCGTCAGGCGCGGGAGCGGGCCGCTCGCCACGTCAGCGCGTCCGGCGCACTGTCAAGCATGGTGATGTGGCCCGCGTCGGGCCGTTCGCTGCAGCAGCAGCGAATAGTGGTTCAGGCGGCGAGCCGATGTTCGGCGAGCCGCGGTGCCAGAACACCGCGACCGGCGAGCCCGAGGCGCAAGGGCTGCCGTGTCCGCGTCATGAGAGCTGAGGCGCTTGCTTTTGCATGCGGGGCTTGCGTGTCTGCGGTGGCGATGCTAAAAGGCGGGGTAGGCGATCCTCGGCATAGCCGAGCATCGGCAGGGAGGGTGATGTGAGTTTCTTTGTTGAGGGCGACTACTTCGAGGTGTGCAGCTGCGACGTCAGCTGCAACTGCATCTGGCTTGGGCCCGCCACCCGCGATAACTGCGACGTGTTGCTGGCGTGGCACGTCACCAGCGGCAGTAAGGATGGCGTGGACCTGTCCGGCCTTAACGCCGTCATGGCGGTGCATTCGCCGAAGCGGATGACTGACGGCGGCTGGAAGGTGGCGCTGTACCTAGACGACCGCGCCTCCGGCGAACAGTCCGAGGCGCTGGGTGCGGTTTTCTCTGGGGGCGCCGGCGGCTATCTGGCGGGACTCGGCCCGCTCATCGGCGAGGTGGCGGGGGTGCAGCCGGCGTCGATCACGTTCGAGAAGTCAGACGGCTCGCTGCACGCGGAGGTCGCGGGCGCGCTGTCGATGAGCAGCGACCAGATCACCGGCATGGACGGCCAGGAGCCGGCCGTGATCACGAACCCGCCGTTCGGCGCGGTCACGCAGCCAGTGCGCCAGGCCAGGTCGAGGGACGTGAGCTATCACGGTCACTGGAGCGCTGATTTTTCTGGGACCAATAGCTTCGTCACCGATTTCCGGTACGAAGGCTGACCGAGGCCCCGGTCATGGCTGACCGCTTCGGTCCAGCCCCGGCCGCCCGGCCGTTGCCGGCCGTGCCGCCGCGCCAGCTCGCCGTGCCGTGGATCGCGGTCGCCGCGCTGGCGGCTGTGGCGTGGGTTGTCACCGTCGCGCTGTACCGGGATATGGGCAACGGGCCAGGGACCATGGGCCTGGCACTGCTGCCGTTCCTCGGGCTGTGGGTAGTGATGATGGCCGCGATGATGCTGCCCTCGGTGGCGCCCGTCGCGGTGTTGTGGACCCGTGTGATCAGCGGTACCTCGGCCGGCCTCGGCCGGATTGCGCGACTAGGCACGTTCCTCGGCGGCTACCTTCTGACCTGGGCTCTGGTTGGGGCGGCAGCCTTCGCGGCCCTGATCGGAACCGGGCGCCTGCTCACGGCGTCCCCGACCGCAGCCAAGTGGCTGGGCGTGGCGATCTTCACCGCTGCGGGCATCTACCAGCTCACTCCCTGGAAGGACTGGTGCCTGCGCCGGTGCCGGTCGCCGGTCGGAGCGCTGATGTACTACGCCGGCTTCCGTGGCCGCGGCCGCGACCTGCGCGTCGGCATGCACCACGGAGCGACCTGCGCCGGGTGCTGCTGGGGCCTGATGATCGTGCTGATCGCAGTCGGGGTCATGAACATAGCGGTCATGGCGACGCTAGCAGCGGTCATCTTCGCGGAGAAGCTGTGGCGCTACGGCAAGCCGTTCGGCCTGGCCGTCGGCGTAGTACTGGTGGCGATCGGAGTCCTCGCCATCTGGTTTCCCTGGCTGCTTCCTGGCCTGCACACCTCGGCAATGCCGAAAATGCCGGGGATGTAGGACGATCGGCCGGCCGCTGGGTAGCGCGGGCACCGCCCGGGGACCGGTACTGACGCCAGGACATCGCCCGTGCTACTTCAAGGCGTCCAGGAGCTCCCGGCAGGCCTGCTCACACCGTCGGCAGGCATCTGCGCAGGCCCGGCAATGCTCGTGCATCCGCGCATGCTGCGCGCACTCATCGCCGCAGCTTCTGCAGATGGCCACGCACGCCTCCAGCAGCGGCTTGATGACATCAGCGTCATAGTCGGCTGGACGGCTGGCGACCGCTCCGGTGGCGGTGCAGACGTCGGCGCAGTTCAGGCACAGCCGGATGCACCGGACCATCTCGGCCAGGTTCCGCTCGCCCAGGTCCGCGTCGGTGTCGCCGATGCAGGCCTGAGCGCAGTCCGTGATTGCGCTGATGGCCGTGGCCAGAATGCCCGCGTCAACGTTCAAGGCGCGTGCGTGGGTGTCCAGGATCTGCCTGGCATAGCTCATGGCCCCTCCTGTACAAGCGATTCAAAGGTGCGCGACAAACGGCACGTCTTTCTGCCGACGCGCCCGCAAGCCGGCCGGCCGCGCCGGCCACCGGTGAGGCCGCAAGGTGCGAGCGGCAGTGCTGCACGCGACCCTTCGTTCCCTCCGTAAGCGGGGAGGAAACGGGGTCACGTGATCGACGGGAGACGTAACGCGGGCTGCAGCCGCGCGGTCCAGCACCTCCTCGGCCAAGTCCGGGCCGGGGGCTTCGGGCCGGGCCGGAGACACAGTTCGTTCCGCGGGCGAATCTGGCGCGTCGAACGCCCGGCCGGCCCCGTCCGGGGGCGGGCGTTCTCCCTTGACAGTCCATTGGGACGGGTGCGATAAGAGTGTTTGGCGGCGCGGGTTTCTGCGCCGCGATAGTACGACGGTCGCTGGCTCGTCAGACAGTTTGGGGAGGGGTCATGAAATTCGTGGTCATCAGTCGGCTGGCCCCGGGGGTGGATAACTCTCGTAAGGCACTCGACGTGTATCTGAAGGCGGGCCTGCCGCAAGGGACGGAGGCGATCTACGCCGCCTCGGACGGCAAGACGTTCATTAACATCGTCGAGAGCGACACGCCTGACATCGTGGCGTCGTACACCTACGCACCGTTCTTCGACGAGACCCGCGTTATTCCTGTGGTCGCAGTCGATGAGGCATGGCTGCAATCGATCCAGACCGCGCAAGCCAACTGGGACTGACGAGAGCACCAACTCCGGACGCGACCTTGCTGGCCGCCCGAATGACTGCTGGCCTAGTGGGTGATTACCTCGACGCTCGCGCCGATGTCGGCGAGCC
>JASHUE010000898.1:0-3545 GCA_030040195.1 Streptosporangiaceae bacterium
CCCCCGCAAAGCCACCCGCCCCGGCGCTGGCCCCCGACAGCGCACCCGCCCCCGCAAAGCCACCCGCCCCGGCGCTGGCCCCCGACAGCGCACCCGCCCCCGCAAAGCCACCCGCCCCGGCAAAGCCGCCGGTGAGGCGACAGCCGAAGGTGAAGCGTGGGCCGGCATCCGGGCCGGGACCGCGGCCGAGCCAAGCGACCCGCCGGCGCTCATCGCGACGCGCGCGACGGTGGCAGCTCGCAGGCTTGCTCCTCGTGATAGCAGCGGTCGTGGCGGCGGTGCTGGCTGTCGCGCTGGCCCATCGCCACTCCGCGAGCCCGCCAGGTTCTCGGCGACCAGTCACCGGAAGTCAGGTCATTGCGGCTGAAGCAATGATTCGCCCAGAGGCTACGGTGTTCGGTCCTCGCCAGGTAGCCCAGGCCGGGCAAGCGCCTATCTGACGGCCTGCGCGGATTGGGCGGACCGGGCTCAGCCCCGGCGGCTCTGCCGCCCCCGACCGCCCAATCGGCCGGTGTTGAGAAGCGCTGGCCGTCGGCCGCCGGCGTTGACTGACCGTGAGGCACTTATTAAACTATAAGGTTGTACAACTAGCTGGCTGTGTATGAGGAGGCAGTGATGATGGACCTGATTGCTCCCGAGCGACGGGCCCTGGCCGACGCCCTCGATCAGCTCACTGCCGACCAGTGGCGCGGGACGACGATGTGCACGGGCTGGACGCCGGGCCATGTGCTGGCGCACGTGACGATGCCATTCCGCTTTTCCGAGCAGGCCTTCATGGCGGGCCTTGAGGAGTGCGGCGGTGACTTCACCAGGTTCTCGGACGGGATCGCCGAGCGCGACAGCACGCTTTCGCAGCCTGAACTCGTGGCCGTGCTGCGCGACAACGCGGACACCCCGTGGAGCCCGCCTGGCGGGGGGCTGGTTGGCGCCCTGAGCCATGACGTCATTCACGGCCTCGACATCACCTGGCCGCTGTCCCTCGATTACCCCATCGCCGACCGCGCGCTCACCACCGTGCTCGACTCGGTCACCAGCCCCGGCAGCGAGACGTACTTTGGCGTGCCGCTGCAGGGCATCAAGCTGACGGCGACCGACGTGGACTGGACCCGCGGAAACGGCGCGCCGCTGGCCGGCCGCAGCCGCGACCTGATCATGCTCCTCGCGAATCGCCGCGTCCCCCACGGACTGTTCAAGGGACCAGGAATCGACCTCATGGCGGCGGATTCAGGACCCTCGGGGGGATACCCCCCGAGCACCCGCCGGTCAGAACCCCCGGAGGGACACCCCCGAAGAGTCACCCCGCAAGCGCATCGCCTCTCCAGCGGGCAGTCGTGACAACTGTCGTCAGCGACGAACTCAGCCTCACGTTCGCCGCGCTGGCCGATCCGACACGGCGCGCGATTCTCAGCCGGCTGGCGGTCGGCGAGGCAACCGTCGGCGAGTTGGCCGAGCCTTTCGCGCTTACGCAGCAGGCTGTGTCCAAGCACATCAAGGTCCTCGAGCGCGCCGGACTGATATCCAGGTCCAGGGTTGCCCAGTCCAGGCCGTGCCGGTTCGAGCCGGCCCGCTTCGACGAGGCGGCCGAGTGGATCGGCCGTCATCGCCGGCAGTGGGCCGACCGGTACGACAGGCTCGACGAGCACTTGGCCGCCCTGCGGGCTCGACGTCCGCCGGGCAACCGGAAAGGCGAGGGCTCATGACCAAGGCCGGCGAATTCACCTACCGTCGCGTCCATCGGGCCACCAGGGAGCTGCTCTTCGACTGCATGACCAGACCCGAGCACCTGACCCACTTCTGGGGTCCGGACGGGACGACGACGCCGCTCGACGGCATCGTGGTCGAGCTGCGACCCGGTGGGAGATTCGAGACGGTCATGGTCAGCGCGGCGGACGGCAGCCAGCACACGATGCGGGCCATCTACGTGGAGGTGAGTCGGCCGGAGCGGCTGGCATGGATCGAGCCGGACGTCGAGGGCGGCATGACGACCACGATTACCTTCACCGATCTCGGTGGCGGACAGACCGAGGTCGTCACCCATCAGACGAATGTGCCGCAGGCGTACTCGAGCTCCGAGGCCGCAAAGGGCTTCGAGACGAGCCTGCGCCGGTTCGGCGAATACGTGGCCGCGCTCCTTTCGGCGTGACGTGGTGGCCGTAGCGCTCGGCGCTGATCGGCATCTGCTCCAGATAAACGCGCGCAACGCCGGCCGATGAACACGGGTGGCGGCGGCTCCTGCCGTTACGCTGCGTGTCGGTGCACGGCGCATGACCGAGGAGACGTTGCAGGATGCCGCCGGGGCGCGAGACCAGCAAGCCTGTCTGCCTGGCCGCAACCGATGTTTGCTGCGCGGGCTCTCAGTCGACGGGAGGCACGATGGAGCAGAGCTCGGACACGGTCAGTCCTGGATCAGATTCCGGCGACGGCCGGATTGCGTCGCGACGCAACGTGCTGCTCGCGGCCGGACTCTTCGCCGGCGCGGCGGCCGCAGACCTGTATCTGGGGCAGCCCGCATCGGCACGGCAGGCGGCTGCTCCCGTGCGGGACAGCGCTCTGACCACGTCGGTCCGGCCGGTCTGGCTCGCGGGGCCGAGCAGCACGCCATCCGACAAGGACTGGCTCGCACTGGAACACAAGCTGTCGACCGACAAGCTCGTCCGGCCGGGCCAGCGCGACTATAACGCCGCGAAAGAACTGTTCGACCCGGCATATGACTCGCTGCGCCCCGCCGGGATCGCCTACTGCGGACGGCCGGCGGACGTGGCCGCGTGCCTTAGCTTCTGCACCCACTTCTCGCTGCCCTTGCGGGTGCGATCGGGCGGTCACAGCTACGAGGGCTGGTCCAGCCTTAGCAACGGGCTGATCATCGACGTCACCACGATGCACGGGTTCAAGGTCGGGACGGGGAACGTCACGGTCGGTTCGGGCATCAGGCTGATCGACTTTTACTCAGGGCTCGCCGCCCACGGCAAGGCCGTGCCCGGCGGATCCTGCCCGACCGTCGGCATGGCTGGCCTGGCCCTCGGCGGCGGGATCGGCGTGCTCGCCCGGATCTACGGCCTGACCTGCGACAACCTTCAATCGCTCGACATTGTCACGGCGGACGGCAGCACGCTGACCTGCACCCCTAAGAACAGCCACAGCGACCTGTTCTGGGCTAGCCAGGGCGGTGGCGGCGGCAACTTCGGCGTCGCGACCTCGTTCACGTTCACAACACATGACCTCACCAGCCTCTACCTGTTCGGGTACAGCTGGAACTGGAAGTACGCGGCCAGGGTGGTCAGTGCGTGGCAGTCCTGGGCACCGCACGCACCGGATGCCCTGTGGGCCAACATGCACCTCGGCGCCAACACCGGCGGGGCACCAGGCATCAGCGCCGGCGGGACGTACGTGGGTTCGCTCGCGTCGCTTGACCGGTTGCTCGACCAGTTCCTCCACCTAGTCGGCGAGCCTCCGTCGGGCCAGTTCGTTGCGCCGAACACCTTCCTCGAGGCGATGCTGGCCGAGGCCGGCTGCGAGGACTACAGCTCGTGTCACCTGCCGCCGGC
>JASHUE010000899.1:0-8864 GCA_030040195.1 Streptosporangiaceae bacterium
GCTGGTCGAGGCGGCGGGCCTGAGCGAGGCCCTGCTGACGGAGCTGGAAACCTTCGGGTTGCTGCGCCGCGTGGGCAGGCAGTACGGCCCGGACGCGCTGGAGGTAGCCAGAACCGCGGTGGCGTTGACGTCGTTCGGGGTGGAGGCGCGACACCTGCGCGCCGTCAGGGCAGCCGCCGAGCGCGAGACGACCATGATCGAGAGCCTGGTCGCCCCCATTCTCAGGCAGCGCGGGCCCGGCGCCAGGGAGCTGGCCAGCCGGACCGCCCGCGACTGCGCGGCCCTGGTCCTGCGGCTGCACGGCGCGCTGGTCGAGAGCACGCTGGCCGAGGCCGGCCTGGCCGAGCCAGAGCTGACCGCGGATGTTGGGCATGACCAGCGGGTCGGTGCACTCCGGCAGCAGTCGCACGGGATCGAGGGGGCGACCGCGTGACCAGCGCCGCGGGCCGCCGAGCACAATCCGGGGGACTGCTAACCGCGATTGCGGGTGTACGTTGACAAAGGGAATGCCTGCCAGAACAACGGGAATGCCACTAGGCAGATCCGCTAGTCGGAGCAGCGCGCAGGCGCGGATGAGGACGGAGCCGCCGTGAGGCAGATGGAGGTCGTCGGCGTCCGGGTGGAGATGCCCACGAACAACCCCATCGTCCTGCTGAAGGAGACCGATGGGGAGCGATACCTACCGATCTGGATCGGCCCCAATGAGGCGACCGCGATCGCCTTCGCTCAGCAGGGCATGGTCCCGCAGCGGCCGCTGACGCACGACTTGATGCGCGACGTGCTCGAGGCCCTGGAGATCAGGCTCACCACCGTGAATATCACCGCGCTGCGAGACGGGATTTTCTTCGCAGATTTGATCTTTTCCAACGGACGAGAGGTTAGCGCGCGCCCGTCCGACTCGATCGCTCTTGCCCTGCGCACCGGCGCAGTGATCTTCGTCAGCGACGAAATCCTCGATGAGGCAGGCGTCGCGATTCCGGACGAGCAGGAGCACGTGCAGGAGGACGAGGTCGAGAGGTTCAGGGAGTTCCTGGACACGATCACGCCGGAGGATTTCGGCCGGTCGACCTGACCATCACGGCCGCGACGCGCCGCTTCGGATCGTTGACGTGACTACGCTAACCGGCCTAACGTGCGAGAAGCGTACCTGGGCACCCTTCGCCCCGGGCCGGAGGTGGGCGTGGCGGTAACCAACGGCCGAAGCCGCAAGGCCGACGAGCAGCAGGTTCTGTTCGGTACTGAGCCGGTCCAGGCCGATCCGCAGCCGGAGGACGTGGGCTATCGCGGGCCGACGGCGTGCACGGCGGCCGGAATCACCTACCGTCAGCTCGACTACTGGGCCCGGACCGGCCTGGTCGAGCCCAGCGTCCGCTCGGCGACCGGATCCGGATCCCAGCGCCTTTACGGCTTTCGCGACATTCTGGTGCTCAAGGTAGTTAAGCGGCTGCTGGACACCGGGATCTCGTTGCAGCAGATCCGGGCGGCGGTCGATCACCTGCGGGAGCGCGGGTCGGCTGACCTGGCCGAGGTCACGCTGATGAGCGACGGCGTGAGCGTCTATGAGTGCACCTCGCCCGACGAGGTCGTTGACCTGCTGCAAGGCGGCCAGGGCGTCTTCGGGATCGCGCTCGGGCGCGTGTGGCAGGAGGTCGAGGGCACCCTGGCCAAGATGCCGTCCGAGTCCTCGTCCGCCGATGTCGGCTCGGCCGGGGCCGGCGATGAACTGGCCAGCCGCCGGGCCCGCAGGACCGGCTGAGCCCAGCACCTTTCGCCTCACCGACAGCCTCGGCGAGTTCACCGGGCCCTGCTGGCCGCTCTGGCGTCAGGACTTCCGCGAGTCGCGGTTCCCGTGCTTGATGGCCAGCCGGATGACCCAGTACAGCAGCACCAGCACGATGATCAGCGGTACCAGGTGGATCAGCCAGCCAAAGGTTCCGAAGAACAGCCAATGCAAGGGGTGAAAACCGAACATCCCAATCTCCCCGTGGGCATTCTGCTTCTGCGTGCCGAGCCTTCCACACCGGATCATAGGCCGCAACTGCGGCGGAGAAAGAGGCGACTGGCACACCGCGCCTCGCCGATCTCAGCGCGGACGAGGCCGCGCGGGCCTCGGTGCGCTCTGACCTGCCGGCGCGGCTCGCTCGGGTAGGCTCGGATAGCTGAATACGCCAGCCGGGAGAGACCTCGCACAGCCAGGCGGGGCGCCGAAGGGGCAACCTCCCCGGAACCTCTCAGGCACCAGGACCGGCCAGGCGCGCGCATCTCTGGAGCCCGCGGTGGCGGTCGACAGAGGGGGGGTACATCACCGCTGCGTGCCGGGAGGCTCCCATGGAATTCGCTCAGCGTCACATCGGCCCGGCTGACCCCGATCAGGCTGCCATGCTCGAGACGGTCGGCTACGGGTCGCTGGATGAGCTGGCCGCGGCCGCGCTGCCGCAGGGCATCACCGACCGGGAGCTGAGCCTGCCCGACGCGCTCTCCGAGGACGAGGCCCTGGCCGAGCTGCGCCGGCTGGCCGGCCAGAACACGGTGGCCACATCGATGATCGGGCTGGGCTACTACGGCACCAGCACGCCCCCGGTCATCCGGCGCAACCTGCTGGAGAACCCGGCCTGGTACACCGCCTACACGCCGTACCAGCCGGAGATCGCGCAGGGGCGGCTTGAGGCGCTGCTCAACTTCCAGACGATGGTCGAGGACCTGACCGCGCTGCCGGTCGCCGGGGCCTCAATGCTGGACGAGGCCACCGCCGCGGCCGAGGGGATGACCCTGGCCCGGCGGGCGCGGGGCAAGGGCAGCGTGTTCCTGGCCGACGTCGATTGCCTGCCGCAGACCCTGGCCGTCCTGACCACCAGGGCCGAGCCGCTCGGCATCGAGCTGGTCATTGCCGAGGTCACGCCCGAATTGATCGACGCTCAGCCCGACGGGGAGCTGTTCGGCGTGCTGCTGCAGTACCCGGGCGCGAGCGGAGCGATCCGCGACCTGCGCCCGGCGATCGCCGCCGCGAGGGCCCGCGGGGCGCTGACGATCGTGGCCGCCGACCTGCTCGCGCTGACGCTGCTAGCGCCGCCGGGTGAACTCGGCGCCGACATCGCCGTCGGCACCACCCAGCGTTTCGGCGTGCCCATGGGCTTTGGCGGCCCCCACGCGGGCTACATCTGCGTCACCGACCCGCTCAAGCGGCAGCTGCCTGGCCGATTGGTCGGCGTTTCCGTCGACGCCGACGGCCACCTGGCTTACCGGCTTGCGCTGCAGGCCCGCGAGCAGCACATCCGGCGGGAGAAGGCGACCAGCAACATCTGCACGGCCCAGGTCCTGCTGGCGGTGATCGCTGCGATGTACGCGGCCTACCACGGGCCGGAAGGGCTGACCGCTATGGCCCGCCGGGTCCACCGGCAGGCGGCCGCCCTGGCTCATGCGTTCAGGGCCCATCATTACCGGACCCAGGCGTCTCACTTCTTCGACACGGTCGCCATCGAGATGCCGGGGGTGGCGGAACAGGCCGCGGCCAGGGCGCAGGCCGCCGGCTACAACGTGTACCTCGCGTCTCCGGACGTGGTCCAGGTGGCCTGCGACGAGACGACCACCGATGCGCATCTGCGCGAGGTGGCCACCGCGCTGGCGGGCCACGACGTTGAGCTGCCCATGCCCGTCGCGGATGCGCTGCCCGAGGAACTGGTGCGGACCACCTCGTTCCTGTCCCATCCGGTCTTCAACAGCTATCACAACGAAACCGCGATGCTGCGGTACCTGCGCCGCCTGGCCGACTGGGACATTGCGCTTGACCGCTCGATGATCCCGCTGGGCTCCTGCACGATGAAGCTCAACGCGGCCGCGGAGATGGAGCCCATCACGTGGCCCGAGTACGCCGGGCTGCACCCGTTCGCCCCGGCCGGCCAGACGCGCGGCTACCGGCAGCTGATCACCGAGCTCGGGCAGGCGCTGGCCGAGATCACCGGCTACGACGCGGTCAGCCTGCAGCCGAACGCCGGGTCGCAGGGCGAACTGGCCGGCCTGCTGGCGATCCGGCACTACCACCAGTCCAGGGGCGAGCCGGAGCGGACGATCTGCCTGATCCCGGAGTCGGCGCACGGCACCAATGCCGCAAGCGCGGTCCTGGCCGGGCTGCGGGTCGTCGTGGTCAAGTGCGGCTCCGATGGCGCCATCGACCTCGGCGACCTGCAGGCCAAGCTCGACGCGCACGGGCCGTCGGTGGCCGCGATCATGGTGACCTATCCGTCCACGAACGGCGTGTACGAGGAGACCATCGGCGAGGTCTGCGCGGTCGTGCACGGCGTCGGCGGCCAGGTGTACGTCGACGGCGCCAACCTCAACGCGCTGGTCGGCCTGGCCCGGCCGGGCAAGTTCGGCGCGGACGTGTCGCACCTGAACCTGCACAAGACGTTCTGCATCCCGCACGGCGGCGGCGGTCCGGGCGTCGGCCCGGTCGCGGCCCGCGCGCACCTGGCCTCGTTCCTGCCCGGGCATCCGGTGCTGGCCGAGTCCGGTATCGGGGATGCGCTGGCGGGCCCGCACGCCGGGCCGGTCGCCGCGGCGCCGTACGGGTCGGCTGGAATCCTGCCGATCTCGTGGGCCTATATCAAGATGATGGGCGCCTCGGGGCTGCGGCGGGCGACCCAGGTGGCGATCTTGTCAGCCAACTATCTGGCCCGGCGGCTGGACGAGCACTTCCCCGTGCTGTACACCGGCCGCAACGGACTGGTTGCCCATGAGTGCATCCTGGACCTGCGGCCGATCACCGCGCAGACCGGGATCACCGCGGAAGACGTGGCCAAGCGGCTGATCGACTACGGCTTCCACGCGCCGACGATGTCATTCCCGGTCGCCGGCACGCTGATGGTCGAGCCGACCGAGAGCGAGGACCTGGCCGAGCTTGACCGCTTCTGCGAGGCGATGATCGCCATCCGGCACGAGATCGCGCTGGTCGCCTCCGGCGAGTACGACGCGACCGACAACCCGTTGCGGAACGCGCCGCACACCGCGTCGATGCTCATCAGCCGGGACTGGAAGCACGACTACGATCGCGAGATCGCCGCCTACCCCGGTGGCGGGGACCGGAGGGCGAAGTACTGGCCGCCGGTGCGCCGCATCGACCAGGCCTACGGCGACCGCAACCTGATGTGCGCCTGCCCGCCGCCGGAGGCATTTGAGGGTTAGCCCGCTGCCCGTCCTGACGGTGGCTGGGTGGGCTCCTGCCGCGGCTTGCTCGCGCCCCGGCGTGCGCTCCTGCCGCGGCTAGCTCGCGCCCCGGCTTGCTCGCGCCCCGGCTTGCTCCTGCCCGTGCGCGAACCTTCGCTGAATTGGACAAATTGCTGGTCGTGACGGTGGCTGGGTGCGCTCGTTGTCGCTGGGGCGACAACCGGTTTCCCCAGCCATCCAGGGGCGCAGCGATTTGCCGGACTTGCCGGGCAGGCGCGCGGCGATTTGCCGGACCTGCCGGGCAGGGGCGCGGCGATTTGTCGGACCTGCCGGGCAGGCTAGCGGCATGACACGTGACGACCGGGCGGGCCGACGGTTACTCGAGCGCCAGCGGGGCGTGATTTCCCGGCCGCAGGCTCTTGCCCTTGGCCTGACCGACAGCGGCATGCGGCATCAGCTGCAACCGGGCGGGCGATGGCAGTCGGTGCTGCCCGGCGTGTACCTGACGGTGACCGGCCAGCCGACGGCACAGCAGCGGGACATGGCCGCCCTGCTGTACGCCGGGCCGGTCAG
Organism: Streptosporangiaceae bacterium; assembly: GCA_030040195.1. Lineage (GTDB taxonomy): Bacteria > Actinomycetota > Actinomycetes > Streptosporangiales > Streptosporangiaceae > JAJYUU01. The sequence continues at coordinate 5,734 of JASHUE010000899.1, forward strand.
TGCGATCACCGGGCCTGCGGCGTTGATCTCCTGGGGCATGACCGGGGTCCGGGCCCGGGACGTGGACGTGCTGGTGCCTCATGGCTGCCGGCGGGTTAGCCGGCAGTTCGTGCGGGTCCGCCGGACCCGGCGGATGCCCCCGCAGGTCGCCTTTGACGGCGCGATCGGGTACGTGCTCCCGGCCCGGGCGGTGGCCGACACGGTCCGCGGCCTGACCAGCCTGGGCGATGTCCGGGCGGTCGTGGCGGGCGCCGTGCAGCAGCGCGTCTGCAAGATCGAGTTACTGGCCGCCGAGCTGCCGGCCGGGCCGGTCGCCGGCACCGCGGCCTTCCGCGCGGTGCTGGCCGAGGTCGCCGCCGGGGTCAGATCCGGTCCGGAAGCCGACCTGCGCATCCTCATCCTGCGCGCGCGCCTGCCGGTGCCGCTGTTCAATTGCACGCTGCGGCTTGACGGAGCGTTCCTGGCCCAGCCCGACGCCTACTGGCCCGAGCACGCCGTGGTCGTGGAAGTCGACTCCTGGCAGTGGCACTCCGGGCCTGACGCCTGGGCTCAGACGCTGGCCCGTCATAACCGGCTCGAGGCCGCCGGCCTGCGGGTGCTGCACTTCAGCCCCCGGCAGATCCGCACCGAGCCCCGCGACGTGATCGGCCAGATCACGGCGGCGCTGACCCACGGCCGCCCGGCACCCGCGATCACCGCGCAGACCGCAGCCTAGGCCCGCGAACGGTGCGGCCGCATGGCCAGCGAACTCTGGACCGCGGCGGCCGGGCCTGCTCACCGCCGCCGTCGTGCTGATCGAAGTCCGTCGTCATCACTCCTGGCCCGGCTCTGGACCGGGGGACAGGACAACGCGGCCCTTCCACTCGCCGCCGCGGCCCCGATGGTGGCGGCGGGCGGAGTCCGCGGTCATGGCCGCGTACACGGACGCGATCAGCGGCAGGCTCGGAGCCCGCAGGGCCGACAGCCGGTACAGGCGCAGCATGGGCACGTAGGTGATGCTCATCCCGAGCCAGCCGGCCAGACCGGCCCCTGCCAGCCAGGCGGCGGCGCCGGTCGCTGCGGCGCCCGGGCCAAGCGCGAGCAGGACGATGCCGGCGAGGGCCGCGGCCGGGGGCAGCACATACAGCCAGGCCAGGCCGATCACGGTCGCGGCGGTCAGCGCGGCCGAGTACCGCAGCTGGGTGTAGGCACTGCGCGCGATCATGTCCCAGATGTCGGCCAGCCGCTCGTAGGGGCGCACGCTCAGGACGTCCGCGCTGAGGCCGAGCCAGCAGCGGCCGCCCGCGCGCTTCAGCAGTCGGCCGAGTGCTACGTCGTCGATCCGAGCGCCCCGGATTGCCTCCAAGCCGCCCGCCGCGGCCAGCGCTTCGGCCTTGACCAGCATGCAGCCGCCCGCGGCGGCCGCGGTCCTGCTCCGGGGCCGGCTGACCCTGGCGAACGGGTAGAGCTGGGCGAAGAAGTAGACGAACGCAGGGATCAGGAGTTTCTCCCAGCGGTTGCCGGTTCGCAGCAGTGCCATCTGGGACACGATCGCGTACTGCTCGTTCGTCGCCGCCAGGGCCAGGTTCGTGAGCGTGCCGGCACGGTAGGCGATGTCCGCATCGGTGAACAGGATGTAATCCGTGCCCGGACCGGCCGCCAGCAGGCCCTCGGACATCGCCCACACCTTGCCAGCCCAGCCGGGTGGCGTCGGACGGGCGCTGACGACGACGAGTTCGGGGTCGTGACCCGCGCCGAGCGCGGCCGCGACCTTGGCCGTGTCGTCCGAGCTGTCATCGTCGACGAGTACGACGGCGAGTCTGCCTGCGTACTCCTGACCGAGCAGTGACGGGAGGCAGGCCGGCAGGATCTCGGCTTCGTTCCTCGCCGGTATCACCGCGGTGATTGCGGGCAGCGCCTGCGCTGCGCGCGAGGCCAGCGGAAGCCGGTGTGATGTGCGCCAGTATCCTCCGTGCAGGACCAGCAGGTAGGCCCAGGCCAGCGCGGCCGCCGTTGCGAGAGCGCAGATAGTGATGATGGCGACGACCGCCTCCCTGATGTGACAGCCTGACCCGTACGATAGCTGGCGATCTTCGGCCGTCGCCGGCCGCGGCGTTACTATGCAAACGTGGCCCAAACTAGCGACGCGACGCGCACCCTGCGGGCGTTCACCCGGGCCGACCTGAAGCCGACGTGCGCAATGATGACGCGCGCGTTCATCGACGACCCGGTGATGCAGTGGATTTTCCCTGATGAGGGGATGCGCCGCCGGCGGCTGCCGCTGTTCTTCGCGGCGTCGATGCGCGGGTCGAGCCTGAGGTATGAGGGCACCGAGCTCCTTGTGATCGACGGCGAGATCGCCGGGTGCGCTAACTGGATGCCGCCCGGATCGTGGCTACCCTCGGTCTGGCGCCAGCTCGTTGCGCTGCCTGGGTACGCCAAGACGCTGGGCTCCAGGCTCGGCGTGGCCAGCACGACCTACAGTGCGGTCCTGAACGTCCATCCGCGTGCCCCGCACTGGTACCTGGCCGACATTGGCACCGACCCGCCGCTCCAGGGCACGGGCATCGGAACTCAGCTCATGCACTCGCGGCTGACTAGGTGCGATGCTGAGGGCATGCCCGCGTACCTGGAGTCGAGCAAAGCCAGTAACGTCCCCTTCTACGAAAGCCACGGTTTCACCGTGACGCGCGAGCTGACGATCCCGGGCGGCGGGCCGACCCTCTGGCTGATGTGGCGCGAGCCGCGGACCAGCCGGACCGGCCGGTGAGGGTCATCGGCGGGGCGGGCGCCTTCACCCGGCCAAGCGGCGATGAGCAGTCGCACTGGGCCGAGCAGCTACGCGTCCCCGACCTGAGCGTCGGCACTTACTCGATCGTCGCGGGCGGCACGGACACGCAGACGCCCCATACCGAGGACGAGATTTACGTGGTGACGGCCGGCCGGGCCACGCTTGAGTCGGGCGGCGAGCGGACCGACGTCGGACCCGGGTCGGTTGTCTACGTGCCTGCCGGCGAAGTGCACCGGTTTACTGGCATCACGGAGGACTTGTCGTTGCTTGTCGTGTTCGCCCCGGCCGAGGAGAGCCGCGCGCTGGAGACCTGACGGCCCGCGCGAGCTAGTGTGGGAGGGGATGCGGCGCTCGCATCGGC
>JASHUE010000900.1:0-5031 GCA_030040195.1 Streptosporangiaceae bacterium
GACGGCAACGCCCGGCTCAACCTCGCGACGTTCGTCACTACGTGGATGGAGCCGCAGGCTGAAGAGCTGATGCGGCACTGCTTCAGCAAGAACATGATCGACAAGGACGAGTACCCGCAGACCGCCGAGCTCGAGCACCGGTGCGTGAACATCCTCGCGCACCTGTGGCACGCGCCGTCCGCCGGCAGCGAGCACTCCACCGGTTCGGCCACGGGCTGCTCGACCACCGGGTCGAGCGAAGCGTGCATGCTCGGCGGCCTGGCGCTGTTGTGGCGCTGGCGGGCGCGCCGTGAGGCGGCCGGGCAGGGCGGGCAGGCCGGCCCGGAGAAGCCGAACCTGGTGATGGGCGCCAACGTCCAGGTCTGCTGGGAGAAGTTCTGCCGGTACTGGCAGGTCGAGCCGCGACTGGTCCCGATGGAACCCGGCCGGCTGCACCTCACCGCACCAGAGGCGGCGGCCCACTGCGACGAGAACACCATCGGCGTCGTCGCCATCCTCGGCTCCACCATGGACGGCAGCTACGAGCCCGTCGCCGAGATCGCGTCTGCCCTTGACGACCTACAGGACAAAACCGGCCTGGACATCCCCGTCCACGTTGACGGCGCCTCCGGCGGCTTCGTCGCCCCGTTCCTCGCGCCCGACCTCGAGTGGGACTTCCGGCTGCCGAGGGTCGCCTCCATCAACACCTCGGGCCACAAGTTCGGGCTGGTCTACCCGGGCGTGGGCTGGATCATCTGGCGGGATGAGGCGGCGCTGCCCGAGGACCTGATCTTCCGGGTGAACTACCTAGGCGGGGAGATGCCGACGTTCGCGCTGAACTTCTCCCGGCCGGGCGCCCAGGTCGACGCGCAGTACTACAACTTCCTGCGGCTCGGGTTCGAGGGCTACCGCCAGGTGCAGCAGACGTGCCAGAACGTGGCGAAGTACCTGGCCGGGGAGATCGCCGAGATGGGGCCGTTCGAGCTGCTGTCGGACGGCAGCGACCTTCCGGTGCTCGCGTTCAGGCTGCGCGACCCGGCTAAGTCGGGGTACACGGTCTTCGATATCTCCGAGCGACTGCGTCAGCGCGGCTGGCTCGTGCCGGCCTACACCTTTCCCGAGAACATGCAGGACGTCGCGGTGCTGCGGATCGTGGTGCGCAACGGCTTCAGCCAGGACATGGCGGGCCTGCTCGTCCACGACCTGCAGACTCAGGTCGCCGCCCTCGAGGCCGCGCCGCAGGCACCCGTGCCGCTGCTGCCAGAAGGCCAGCGCGAGGCCTTCGCGCATTGAGGGACCCCGCGCCGGAAGGCGCATGGGGGTATGGGGGTCGTCCTCCCGCGCAGATCGCCTTGAGCGACCCCGCGCCGGAAGGCGCATGCGGGGGATACGGGGGTCATCCCCCAGGCGAATCGGCAAGGCCGCGTGCGCGATCTCCGCGGCTTGCCGCGGGGATCGGCTTACGCGCCCTTGCGCAGGCGGTCCAGCGCCTCGGCCAGTATCGCGGCGCCGTCGGTGTCGTTGCGCCGCTCCTTCACGTAGGCCAGGTGTGTCTTGTACGGCTCGGCGTGCGGCGGGGCGGGTGGGTGCTCCTCATCCTGCCCGGCAGGCAGGCCACACCGCGGGCAGTCCCAGTACTCGGGGATGGCCGCGTCGCAAGCGAAGCTGGGAATGGTCTCGTGCCCGTTGCAGCACCAGAACGAGACGCGCACCCGTGGCGCCGCCTCGCCGCGCTCAGCCTCGCCCATAGGCCCGGCCCCGACCCGGCTGCCGCGTATGGCGTTGCCACTGCTCACTGCTCACCCCTTGCTGAGAACATGCGATCTTGCAGCAGCCGCACCGGCTGCGGCCCCAGCCGCTTACTTGTCCAGGATCCCGAGTGCGACGATGCACAGGAACCAGATGATGCCCGTGAAGATCGTTATCCGGTCCAGGTTCCGCTCGACCACCGACGACTGGCCGAGAGAGGACGAGATGCCGCCGCCGAACAGATCGGACAGGCCGCCGCCCTTGCCCTTGTGGAGCAGTACCAGCAGCACCATCAGCAGGCTCGTGATGATGAGGATAACCTCGAACGCGACAGTCACCGCACCTACTCGTCTCTCTACTCTGGCCTGCCCCCGTGCCCTGGGGGGTTCACCGGGGGTTTGCCCCCCGTGGGTCACGATACCGGCAGATTCCCACGAACTCACCGGGATCCAGGCTCGCGCCGCCGACTAGTGCTCCGTCGATGTCCGGTTCGGCCATGATCGCGGGCATGTTGTCGGGCTTCACTGACCCGCCATACAGGATACGCGCAGTTGCGGCCGCCGGGTCCCCGCGAACGGCGGAAATGCGGCCACGGATGGCCCGGCAGACCTCCTCGGCGTCCTCAGGCGTCGCCACCTCGCCGGTCCCGATCGCCCAGACCGGCTCATAGGCCACGACCAGGCCGCCGACCTGGGCGGCAGTGAGGCCGTCCAGGCCGCCGTCCAGCTGGGCCAGGACCAGTTCCAGGTAGCCGCCGGCCTGGCGCACCTCAAGCGACTCGCCGACGCACAGGATCGGCGTCATCGACCGCTCGAGGATCCGCTTGACCTTAGCGTTGATCAGCGCATCATCCTCGTGGTGGTACTGGCGCCGCTCCGAGTGCCCGGCCAGCACGAACTGGCAGCCAAGCTTGGCCAGCATCCGGGCCGAGATGTCTCCGGTGTAGGCGCCGTCCTCGTGCTCCGACACGTCCTGGGCGCCCCACAGCAGCTGGAGCCGGTCCCCCTCGATCAGTGTCTGGACACTCCGCAGGGCGGTGAACGGCGGCAGCACCGCGATGTCGGCCGCCGCGAAGTCCTTGTCAACCAGGGTAAACGCCAGCTTCTGGGTGAGCGCCAGCGCCTCGAAGTGGTTGTTGTGCATCTTCCAGTTGCCGGCGACCAGCGGCTTCCTGGCCGGTTTCTGGGTCAACTGAGAGCCGCCAGCCCGGGCAGGGTAGCGCCCTCGAGGTACTCCAGGCTGGCCCCGCCCCCGGTCGAGATGTGGCTGAACTGGTCCTCGGGCACCCCCAGCGTCCGGACCGCCGCGGCCGAGTCGCCGCCGCCGACCACCGTCAGCGCGGGAAGCGCCGCGATCGCCTGCGCCACCGCCCTGGTGCCGGCCGAGAAGGCAGGGAACTCGAACACGCCGACCGGCCCGTTCCAGAACACGGTGGCGGCATCGGCCAGTTTGGCCCGGTACAGTTCGCGGGTCGCGGGTCCCATGTCCACGCCCTCCCGGTCGGCCGGGAAGTCGGCCACGGCGTAGACCTCGTGCTCGGCGTCGGGCGCGAACTCGGCCGCGCCGACCAGGTCCACCGGCAGCACGATCTCTACCCCGCGCTCGGCCGCCTCGGCTAGCACCTGCGTAACCTCATCGATCTTGTCGGCCTCGAGCAGCGACTTGCCGACCTCGTAGCCCTTGGCCTTCAGGAACGTATAGGACATCCCGCCGCCGATGAGAATCCGGTCGGCCTGGCCGAGCAGGTTCCTGATCACCCCGAGCTTGTCGGACGGCTTGGCCCCGCCGAGGACGACCACGTACGGCCTGGCCGGATCCTTGGTCAGCCGCTCGAGCACCGCTACCTCGGCCAGGACCAGTTCGCCGGCCGCATGGGGCAGCAGCGCGGGCACGTCGAACACGCTCGCGTGCTTGCGGTGCAACGCGCCGAACCCGTCCCCGACGTATACCTCGGCCAGGTCGGCCAGGCGCCTGGCCAGCTCGGCCCTGACCCCATCGTCCTTGCTGGTCTCGGCCGGCTCGAACCGGACGTTCTCCACCATGGCCACGTCGCCGTCGGCCAGCCCGGCCGCGAGCTCCCGCGCCGATTCCCCGGCCACATCGGTGGCCAGCGGCACCGGACGACCGAGCAGCTCGCTCAGCCGGGCCGCGACGGGCGCGAGCGACGGGCCGCCCGCGGCACGGTCGGCGTAAGTTGCGCCGGACGGCCGTCCCAGGTGGGCGACGATCAGGACGCGCCCACCTCGTTCCGATATATTCCTGATTGTCGGAAGGCTGGCCCTAATCCGGCCGTCGTCGGTGATGGTCGTGCCGTCCAACGGCACGTTCAGGTCGGCGCGGAGCAGCACCACCCGCCCGGCCACATCGAGCGCATCGATGCCTTTCATCCGGGCAGGCTCGCACCGACCATCGCCGCCAGATCGGCCAGGCGGCATGAGTAGCCCCACTCGTTGTCGTACCACCCGACGACCTTGACCTGGTCGCCAGAGGCCATCGTCAGCAGCGAGTCAAACGTGCACGAATACGGTGTCCCGACGATGTCGGAGGACACGATCGGATCACTGGTGTAGTGCAGGATGCCCTTGAGCGGCCCGTCCGCGGCCGCCTTGTAGGCCGCGTTGATCTCCTCGATCGTGGCCTCGCGCTCGAGGTTCACGACCAGGTCGGTCACCGACCCGTCCATCACCGGGACGCGCATGGCCAGGCCATCGAGCTTGCCCTTGAGCTCGGGCAGCACCAGCGCGGTCGCCTTCGCGGCGCCGGTGGTGGTCGGGATGATGTTCTGTGCCGCCGCCCTGGCCCGGCGCAGGTCCTTGTGCGGGAAGTCCAGGATGACCTGGTCGTTGGTGTAGGCGTGAATGGTGGTCATCAGGCCCTTGCGGATGCCGAAGCTGTCCTGCAGGACCTTGGCCAGCGGCGCGACACAGTTCGTCGTGCAGGACGCGTTAGAGATGATGGTGTGCTTGGCCGGGTCGTACTTGTCGTCGTTGACGCCCATCACGATCGTGATGTCCTCGCCCTTGGCCGGCGCGGAGATGATCACCTTCTTGGCCCCTCCGGCGAGGTGCTTGGCCGCGTCCGCCGCGGTGGTGAACCGGCCGGTCGACTCGATGACGACGTCGACGCCAAGCTCTCCCCACGGCAGCTGGGCCGGATCCTTCTCGGCCAGCATCTTGATCTCGTGCCGCCCGACCCGGATCGCCCCGTCCTCGGCCCTGACATCCTCGTCCAGGGTGCCGAGCACTGTGTCGTACTTGAGCAGGTGCGCGAAGGTCGGCAGGTCGCCCAGGTCATTGGCAGCCA
>JASHUE010000901.1:0-4130 GCA_030040195.1 Streptosporangiaceae bacterium
GCGGTTGCCACGACGATGCGAGGGTCGGCGTACCTACCGAGATTCGCGATGTCGATCCCGTAGCGCACTCTGCAGCACCCACTAGCGTCAGCAATTACCCGCACTATGGCGGCCCCCACTGACAGTCGCGGCGGCGATCCGCCAGACCTCCGTGCCCAGGCGGTTCTCGCCTATGCGTGGCGTCGGGCGGCGCGCGCTATAGCCGCATCGCCGCCAGGACCGAGAAGGTGCGTCCATGCCCGAAGGTGCGCCGTAGTAGCCCGTCACCCGCCCAGCACCGTCGCCAGCAGCTTCTGCACGACGCCTCGATAGCGCGCCGGGTAGGACTGCGACACGCACAGCGTCCAGACAGCTGCCTCGATGTCCCGCACGCGCCGGAACGGGGCTAGCTCCATAGCCGTCGGCACGTCTGTGTGCGTCTCGGCCGCGTACGCCCGCAGCGCCACAAGCCCGTCCGCCGCGCTGCAGCGACTGGTCATCGTCGCGAGATCCCAGGCCGCTGGGCCGCGGCCCGTCTCTTCCAGGTCGATCCAGAGCCACCCGCCTACGTCGAGCAGGTTGCCGTGGTGCGCGTCGCCGTGTATCACGATCGGCTCACCGCCCGCGGCGCGCAGGTCCGCAAGCGCCGCGATGTGCCGCGCGCGCAGCGCCGCGATCGTCCCGGTGTCAACGACCGCTTCTCGCTCGAGCACGGTCAGCCCGTCGGTGATCTGGTCGGTCGCCGGGTGCAGTCCCCCGAGATCGGCCGGGCAGTCGCGCGCGGCCAGGTGCAGCCGACCGAGCGCCGTGCCGACGTCCGCGGGGCCGGGCTCCTCGTCCCGCGCAACAACGTGCTGCCACAGGCTGATGGCGAGGCCGTCCTGCCAGTAAGGGCCGGCGTCCGCTGCGGGCGGCACCACCGGCCCGCCGCGTTGCGCGACGAAACCAGCAACCGCAACCTCCCTGGCGAGCCACGCCATCGGGTCGAGCCGCCAGGTTCCGGTCAGCGTCGCGACCCTCGCGACGACGGGCGCCGGGGCGAGCCGGACGAGCAGATTGCCGCGATTGGACAGCACCACCGGCTCGTCCGGCGGAAGGCCGAGTCGGCGGGCAAGCCGCGTGACCGCGACCAGGGCCCGCCGGGTCAGCTCCTTAATCTGCTCCATCCGCGCAGTATGCCAAGCCAGGTCAGGAAGGGAACGAGGTCACTCACCCCGGCGGTATCACGGTCACGCCAGGCCATCGGGCGCGAACGCGCTGTCGGGCGAGCCGTGCCATCGAGACCTCCGGGGTCACCCGGACGGGGTTCACCCGCCACACCCCGCCGAGCAGATCGGCAAGGCCGTGCGGCGCGCAGACGTCGATACCGCCCGCGCGGATCCTGACCGCGACGCAGGTAGCAGTCTCGGGCCAGGTCGCAACGGCGTCGTGCACGGACCCCAGGGGATCGACGGCCGGCCCGCCGAAGTACTCGTGGTACCAGGTGTGGACGGCCGCCTGGTTCGTCGCTTCCCATGGCAGGTCCGCGAGTGCGCGCAGCGCCGCCTGCGCGCTCCAGTCCCGCGCTCTGCCGAGATCGCAGGGGTCAAAGAAGGCGACGTCGATGTCCTTCACGTCGGCGGCCGAAAACCGGCCGTATCGCACTCCCCAGACGACGTCTCGGACGGCGCCCGCACCGATCCACGCGTCCGGCAAGCTGCAGCGCGCGAGGACGGCCAGCGCCGTCATGAACCAGTCGTTGCGCTGCAGCAACTCCGCGAGCGCGCTCGCGGCGGCCGGCTCGACACCAGGACAGTCGTGCCGGTACCGGGTCACTTCGCCCGCCGCGATATCGGCTCCATCCGAGGCGCGGATGGCACGAACGTCGAAGGCATGCAGACCATGGTGCCCGCTGGGTCCGACAAGATCTGGGTCGAGGACTCCGGCGGCGACGGGCCGGCGCTCCTGCTCCTGCATGAAGGTGTCGCGGATGCGCGCATGTGGGACCCGGTCTGGCCCGCGCTTACGGCCAGCTTCCGGGCAATCCGCTACGATGTGCGCGGCTGGTAGGTGACCTGGACAACCTGGGTCTCATCGCCAGCAACGAAGCCGCTGCGGAGCGGATCCCCGACTGCGAGCTGATCCGGATGCCGGGCGTCGACCACTACCCCACGATGCGCACGCCGCGGCTTGTCACCGAGGCGATCCTGCGTCACATGAGGCGCGCTGCCTAAGTGAGCGATGCTGGTGGCGGCGCCGGGCGAGCTGAGGTCGGGCTGTGCCGGGTCGCGCGGCCCGCCATGATGGGCCTGTGGACCTCGAGCCGTACCGCGGCGAGCTGCTCGCCTACTGCTACCGGATGCTGGGCTCGTTCCACGATGCCGAGGACTTGGTCCAGGAGACGATGCTGCGGGCATGGAACGCGCGCGAGCGGTACGACCGCACCCAGGCGTCCGTAAGAACCTGGCTCTATCGGATCGCGACCAACGCGTGCCTGTCCGCCCTGGAGGGGCGTGCGCGGCGGCCGCTGCCGTCCGGGCTGGGCGCGCCAAGCCAGGATCCCAGGGCACCACTGCGGCCAGACTTCGACATCCCCTGGCTGCAGCCGTTCCCCGATGCGCGGCTCGACACGGGACTGCGTGCCGACATGCGACTCGCGCTGGTGGCGGCGATGCAGTTCCTGCCGCCGCGGCAGCGCGCGGTGCTTGTGCTCCGGGAGGTATTTGAGTTCAGTGCCGCAGAGGTTGCTACGCAGCTCGGGACCACGGTCCCGGCCGTGAACAGCGCCCTGCAGCGCGCCCGCGTCGCCCTCGCCGACACCGGCGACGTGGGCGATGTCACCGAACCGGACGACCCTGAAGTGCGCGCGGTCATCGAACGGTACGTCCAGGCCTTCGAGGCCGCCGACGTCCCGGCCCTAGTAGAGCTTCTCGCTGATGAGGCGGTCCTGGAGATGCCGCCGGTGCCGCTGTGGTACCAGGGAAGCCGCGACTACGGCCTGTTCCTGCGCCGCGTCTTTGACACGCGCGGGCCGGGCTGGCTCATGCGGCGGCTCACCGCGAGTGGGCAGCCTGCGCTCGCCGCGTACGCGCCGGATCCTGGTAGCGGACATCGGCTCCATACGCTGCAGGTCTTCACCGTGGCGGGCGGCCGAGTCACGCGCAATGTCGTATTCGCCGACTCGCACGTGTTTGCCGCGTTTGACCTGCCCGAGCAGATCTCCGCTGCCAAGTTCGGCCGACCGCGATGAGTCCGGGCGGTGCCGCCGGTAAGTACCGGTAAGCATCAACCGGAGGGAGACACGCCATGAGCGTCATCGTGATCGAGTTCATCACCCTAGACGGAATCACGTCTGACCCGGACGGGTCCGACGGCACGTCGACAGGCGGCTGGGCATTCCGGCACGGCCGAGAGACGGTCGCTGGGGACAAGTTCCGGCTCGGCAGCGTGCTGGACGACGGCGTACTTCTGCTGGGACGGAAGACCTGGCAGTTGTTCTCCCGGATCTGGCCCGGACGCGACGACCCGTTCGCTACGCGGATGAACGCCGTGCCCAAGCTGGTCGCCTCCCGCACGCTGACCGACGCGTCGGCGTGGCGGAACTCAGAGGTCGCCGACGACGCCATCGATGCCGTCAAGCGCGAGCGGCGTGACGTGATCATTACCGGTAGCCTCAGCATCGTGCATCGGCTGATCACTGACGATCTGATCGATGAGTACCGGCTGCTGACCTTCCCCACCGTCCTGGGCACCGGCGAGCGGCTCTTCCCCGCTGGCACCCCGACCGCGCACCTCGAGTGCCTGTCGGCCGAGCAGTCCGGCGCAACCGTCCTCACGCGGTACGGCCGGGCAGCACAGTGACGGCGCGCGTCGTGGCCACCCCCATCATCGGGGCGACCAGGCGCCGAGCATGGTTATTTGATTCCAGCAAGTCGAGAGGGGCGGCGCCATCTGGCGCCGCCCCTCTTTCTGCTTCCGACCTGCCCTGCCGCTAGCGCAGGACGAGCTCCCGTGCGTCGTCGGCCTGGGTCGAGTCTTGGGAAGGGATCGTGACTGGCTGCGATGCCAAGAACTCGCGTATCTCGTGGCGCTGCCAGAGGGCACCCGCGACGGTGATTGCCATCGTCCAAACAACGGCTACACCGACCGCGACAGCGACAGCGATGAGGCTC
>JASHUE010000902.1:0-7609 GCA_030040195.1 Streptosporangiaceae bacterium
CGCACCTTCCGGACTCAGTCAACCTGCGATTGCTGAGCGAGAGCCAGGAGGTGGTCGAGGGCGAGAGGGTCCCCTTCCGCGTGGCGCTGAGCGGCCACGAAGGCTACGACGCGGAGCTCCAGCTCATGCCCGGGCCGCAGATCATCCCGGGCTCAAGGGCCGTCGTGCCGGCCAGCCCGGCCGCCGACGCCGTGCCCGTGCAGCTGGAGTTCCGGCCCGAGCGATGGGGTCGGCGCCGAGTCGGAGCCGTCGAGGTCGTGCTCAGGGACTTTGCCAGGCTCAGCGAGGGCAGCCTGCAGCGCGAGCTGCCCAAGGTCGACTGCTTCCCGCTCCCGGCCCGGCTGGACCGCACGATCCTGCTCAGCCGGCTGCCGAGCCGGCTCGGCGAGCACGCGGCCAGGGCTCCCGGCGAGGGCGGCGAGTTCGCTGGCGTCCGCGAGTTCGTTCCTGGCGACCGCCAGCGCCGGATCAACTGGGCGGCGACGACCCGGCGCGGCACGCTGCACCTGACCACGTTCGCCGCCGAGCGCACGATGAATGTGGTCGTGATCGCCGACTGCTCCGCCGACGTCGGCGAACCCGGGCACAGCACGCTCGACCTCGTGCAACGAGGCGCCGCGGGAACACTGACCACGTACCTGACCAGCCGGGACCGTGTTGGCCTGATCCGCTTCGGCAGTCATCTCGGCTGGATCGGCCCTGGCCAGGGCCGTCGGCAGTACCGGCGGCTCATGGAACTACTGGTCGCGGGGACCCAGTTCGGCGAGCGCCCGTCCGCGATAGCGCGGCTGCCCCGCGCGGCTCTGCCGCCGGGCGCCCTCATCATCGGATTCAGCCCGCTGCTCGATCCCCGCCTGATCGAGGCGGTGCGCGACCTGCGCGAGCGCGGATTCACCGTGCTGGTGGTCGATGTCCTCAACAGCTCGCCCCGGCATGACCGCAGCGCGATATCGAGCCTCGCCGGCCGGCTCTGGCAGCTGGAGCAGCAGGCCATCAGGTTCTCCCTGACCGAGATCGGCGTTCCCGTCGTGCACTGGGACGGCGTCGCCAGTCTGGACGAGCCGCTCGCCGCCTACACCAGGCGGTCGATCGTGGTCGGGCGGCGATGAAGCCGTCCACCAGCAAGGCAGCCCTCAAGGCCGACAGCGACACCTCCGCCGAGCGGACGTGGCGGCCGGGCCCGGTGCGGTCGGGAGCGTGGCGCACGCTCGCGGCAGCGGCGCTGCTGGCGGCGGTTGCGATCGGCTGGGCCGCCTATCCGCTGGACACCGGCAGCCCGGGCACCAGGCTCACCTTCATCGTCGCTATCGCCGCCGGGGTGCTGACCATCGCTCAGCTCGCCCTGGTGACCGTGGGGGCAAGGCAGGCCAGAGACTACAGACCGTTCTACCTTCACTACGCCGGCTGGCTGCTCGGCTTCATCCGCGGGATCCCCTGGCCCGAGATCCTCGTGGTCGCGCTGCTGGTGCTGGAGGCCCTGCACCGGTCCACGCCCTGGCACACGGGCATCCTCGGCGTCGCGCTGCTCGCGTGCCTCTTCGCGGCTCACCTGGCGGAAACCGGCGCGCGCGCTTCGGTGCTGCGAGCCCAACTGCCGGTGATCGCGGCCGGGATCGGGCTGCTCGCTCTGGCCGTCGGCGTTGCCTCGGTCCACGAGGCGACGACCGGCGCGGCGTACACGGCGATGCGAATCCTCGCCATCGTGGCCGCCGTGGTGGCGGCCGCGCTCGTGGTTCCGGTCGGCGGCTGGCACAGGAACTAGCGGCCCGCGGCGTAGCCCTGCATCCCGCGCGGGTTCGCGCCCGCGTAGAGGAGGCCGCCCGACCTGGCCACGGCGCTGATGCGGCCGAGCGACCAGGGTCCCTGGACATCCACCTCGTGCCCGCGGCTGCGCAGCTGGGCGACCACCCGCTCACCGACCCTGTCTTCGACCGCGAGTGACCGCGGCTGGCTCGCGCGCGGGTAGAAAGAGGACGGGAAGTGGTCGTTGTGGAAGGTCGGCGCGTCGATTGCCTCCTGCAGGTTCATCCCGAACAGGACATGGTTGAGGAAGAACGCCACCGTCCACTGATCCTGCTGGTCACCCCCGGGCGTGCCGAACGCGAGATACGGCTCGCCCTCGCGTAGCGCCAGGCCAGGGGACAACGTGGTGCGTGGCCGGCGGCCGGGCGCCAGGCTGCTGGCCAGGCCCGGTGTCAGCGCGAACATCTGCGCCCTGGTGCCCAGGCAGAAGCCCAGACCGGGGATCACTGGCGAGCTCTGCAGCCAGCCGCCGCTCGGCGTCGCCGACACCATGTTCCCGAACTGGTCGGTAATGTCCAGATGACAGGTGTCTCCTGGCCCGAGCTCTGCAGCGGTGACCGGAGCCAGGCCAGCGGTCGGGTCGCCCGTGCCGGCGGCGCCGTAGCCGGCCGCGTGGCCATCCGGGCTCCGGGCAGGACCATCACCGCCGGATGCGGTGAGCGCGAAGGCGGGCAGCCGCGGCGGGGCGCCGGCCGGCTGACCTGGGATCAGCGCGCCGGAAGACTGGTCACCGATGAGGGCCCGACGGGAGGCGGCGTAATCCGCGGACAGCAACTCGGCCATCGGGACCGCGGTCTGCCGGGGGTCCCCGTACCAGGCCTCGCGGTCGGCGAACGCCAGCTTGCTGGCCTCGGTGACGGTGTGGATGAACTCGGCGCCGCCCGGCTGCATGTCCTCCAAGCCCAGCCCATCGAGCAGGGCAAGCTGCTGCAGGAACACCGGGCCCTGGCCCCACGGACCGGTCTTGCAGACGGTCAGCCCGCGGAAGTCCAGCGTCACCGGCTGCTCGGCGGAGGCGTGCCAGCTTGCCAGGTCTTGACCACTGAGCAGGCCGCGGTGAGGCCGCCCGGTCACGTCCATGACCTCGGCAGTTTCCAGGTAGCCGGCGATCGCCTCAGCGACGAAGCCCTCGTAGAAGGCGTGCCTGGCCGCTTCGATCTGGACGTCTCGGACGTCCCCGGCCTGCTCCGCCTCGGCCAGGATCCGCTGGTAAACCGTGGCGAGGGCCGGGTTCGCGAACCGGGCGCCAGGCGCGGGCACGCCGTCGGTCAGGTAGACCTCGGCCGAGCTCGGCCAGTGCGCGCGGAAGGTGTCGGCCACCGCCGCGATGGCCGCGCTAGCGGTGGGCAGCATCGGGTATCCGCGCTCGGCGTACCCGATCGCGTACTGCATGACGTCGCGGAGCTTCATGGTGCCGTAGCGCTCCAGCAGCAGCATCCAGGTCCCGAACGCCGCGGGCACGCACGCGGCCAGCAGCCCGCTGCCCGGTACCAGATCAAGGCCCAGGCGAGCGAATTCCGCGATGGTGGCCGCGGCCGGCGCCGTCCCCTGGCCGTCCAGCACGAATGTCTGCCCCGATGCCGCGTCGAAGCCGATCACCGGTACCTCGCCACCCGGCCCGTTCAGGTGCGGCTCGACGATCTGCAGCACCAGGCCGGTAGCGACCGCGGCGTCGAACGCGTTGCCGCCCTGCTCCAGCACGGCCATGCCCGTAGCCGAGGCCAGCCAGTGCGTCGATCCCACCATGCCGAACGTCCCGGCCAGCTGCGGCCTGGTAGTGAACTGTCCGCTGCCGCGCATGCGTGCCTCCGCCGGGATCGACTGTCTTTGCCCCGAACGTTACCGGCCCGTGGTTAGACCATGACGCCCTGGGCAGGGCAGCAGGCACGGGTGGCCGTGGGCTGGGCGCGCCGATCTCGCCGCAACCGGTTTCGCCCCAGCGGCGTCTTATCAGGCACATATCCAGCGCGAACTGCGCATTTGCTAAGGACGGACTGATGAACTCACGTGTGACGCCGACAAAGCGAATCGGCATGCTGGTCGGAGCGGCGGGACTGGCCGGACTGGTCGCGGCCTGCGGGAGCAGTCCCAGCAGCGCACCGACGGGATCAACGGGCACGACGGCGCCGACCTCCCAGGGCAGCACGGCGCCGACCTCGCCGGCGCCGAGCGCCTCAAGCTCCCCAACCCCCTCATCCTCGGCTCAGGCCGGGCCGGCTGGCTGCGTGCCGTCGGACCTGCAGGCAAAGCTTGGCCAGGCCCAGGGCGCTGCCGGCACTTTTTACCAGGTCGTCGTGTTCACCAACACCTCGAATGCCGCCTGCACTCTGTACGGCTATCCGGGTGTCTCGTTTGTAACCGGCATGGGCGGTCACATCATCGGGGCGCCGGCGACGCGCAATTCGGCCATCGGTGATGTCCTTGTGACGCTGCAGCCGGGCGGCCAGGCGAGCACGCTCGTCGGCGTGGTCGACGTCGGCGCGCTGCCGCCCTCGAAGTGCGACGTCGGCAAGGCTGACTGGCTGCAGATCTACCCGCCGGGTGACACCGGGGCGCTGTACGTGCAGTACAGCGCGCAGGTTTGCACCAACGCCTCGGAGACGTTCATGCGGGTCGGCGCGGTTCGCGCGGGCACCGACGGCGGAGTGTAGCGGGCCCTTCGACCTGGCTCGAGGTCAGCGCCGGATCAGCTGACCGGCATCGTCCGATACGTACCACCTTGAACGGACCCGGCGCTGACCGGATAACGTGCTGACATGGATGAGTTGAGCCCGCGGCTGCGCGCCGTCTGTGATCTTCAGGTAGCCGAGGTACGCGAGTACAGCGGCCGGCACGAGTACGACGGCCGGGTGCAGGACCTGTCCCCCGCCGGAGTGCGGACGGGCCTGGCCCGGCTGGCTGACGCAATTGCCGACGACAAGCCACTCGAAGACCGGCACGACGAGGCCCACCTTGGCGCGTTCATCCGCCGCACCGAGGTGGAGTACGGCGAGCTCGAACTGCACCGCAGCAACCCCATCTACCACCTCGGCAACCTCGATCTGGCCTGCTACGACCGGGACTACGCCCCGCAGGCCGAACGGGATGCAGCCAAGCGGGCTCACCTGGCTGCCTGGCCCGACGCCATCGAGAGCGCCATGCAGGCCCTGGACCAGGTATCCGCGCCGGTCGCGCAGGCGCTCGGCGAGGCGATCCGGGGCCTGGCCGCCGGGCTGCCCGCCGATGCGGATCGGAAGGTCCTGCGCGCAGCGCTGGCTGCGCACGCCCGGCTCGTGGACCGGCTTACCCGGGCGGGCGAGACCGGAAGGCCGGATGCGGCGATTGGTGAGGCCGCGCTCAGCTCGCTGATGGGCAGCGCCGAAGGGATGCCCGTTGACCTCGGCAGGCTGGCCGAGCAAGCCGACGCCGAGCGGGACCGGCTGATGGCGCGCCTGGCCGACACTTGCGCCGCGATCGACCCCGGCAAGCCGCCCCTTGCTCTTGCGCGCGAACTGGTCCGCCAGCACCCCGACGCCGACGGCGTGATCGACGCGGCGCGCCGGTGGACCAAGCTCGTCATTGACTTCACCCGCGACCACGACCTCGTTCCCTACCAGGATGGCGAGTGCCTGGTCGGTCTCGCCCCGGAGAGCCGCCGGTGGGCGATGGCAATGATGTCCCCCGCCGCCGCTGGCGAGCCCGACGGCCCGTCCTGGTATCACATCACCCCGCCCGAGCCCACCTGGCCAAAGGCCGCGGCCGAGGAGTGGCTGCAGGTCTTCAGCGACACGACGCTGCCCGGCATCACCGCGCACGAGGTCGCGCCCGGCCACTTCTCGCACGGCCGGGCTATCCGGCGTGCGCCCACCGACGTCAGGCGCATCCTGCACTCGTCGGCCTTCGTGGAGGGCTGGGCTCATTACGCCGAGGAACTGTGCGTCGAGGAAGGCTTCTGCGCCGACGACCCGCGCTTTGCCGTCGGGGTCTGGCTTGAGGCGCTCATCCGGGTGACGCGGCTGGCGTGCGCGATCGGCGTGCATACCGCGGGCCTGACCGTGACCGAGGCAACCCGGCGGTTCGAGTCCGACACCCACATCAGCGGCTCGGCCGCCGCGGCCGAAGCCCGGCGGGCGACCTTCGACCCGACCTATGGCCGCTACACCTGGGGCAAGCTCGAGATCATGGCCCTGCGGGAGCGAGCCAGGAAAGAGTGGGGCACCGACTTCACGCTCCAGCGCTTCCACAGCGCGCTGCTCGACCTCGGTTCCCCGCCGCTCGGGCTTCTCGACACGGTCCTGCGGCGCGGCTAGCCAGCTGTCACGTGGCCGGCTGCCCGCGCAGGTCCAGGGCGTGAGACGATGGTGCGGCCGTACCACCTAAAGAGGTCCCCGATCATGCCCGCATCGCGCTGGCGCGCATCTGCCCGCCTAGCCGCAGTCGGCGCCGGCCTTGCCCTCTCGGCGGCACTGCTGGCGGGCTGCGGGCAGGCACAGGCGTCGGGCCCGCCGGTTACCCTGCTCTCGGGCCAAGTGGTTGTGCCCAATGCCGATGGCGTCACCGACGCCTACGTGATCGTCCAGAACAACGGGCCGGCCGTCACGCTCGTCGGTGCCCGGTCGAGCGCCGGCGGGTCGGTCGTGCTCCGTGCGCCCGGCAGCAGCCAGCCGATCGTGATGCGGACGGTGCCCACCATCACGATTCCAGCGCACAGCCTGTTCCACCTGCAGCCGAGCGGAGCGCACCTGCTCATCACTCGCTCGGGC
The DNA here is from genome assembly GCA_030040195.1 of Streptosporangiaceae bacterium. Lineage (GTDB taxonomy): Bacteria > Actinomycetota > Actinomycetes > Streptosporangiales > Streptosporangiaceae > JAJYUU01. Next base: position 6,546 of record JASHUE010000902.1, read on the forward strand.
CCGATGAAGGCGGGAACAGAGATCACTATCACACTGTTGTTCGCGCACATAGGCGCCTTCTCGGTGCCTGCGATGGTCACCAACCCGCAGACGGGCGGAAGCAGCTACTTCCTGAACTAGCGCGCCACCTTCCTGGACCCGAGCGCCGCCGGCCCGTTGTTGCCCACTCGTTATACGCGATATATCGTTTCAATGTCAGCGATTGCAGGGGCGGGAGGCTCTATGGCGCCAAGCAGCGACAGCCTGCGCGTGGGCGATGCCGAGCGCGAGGCGGTGGCTGCGGAACTGCGCGAGCATTACGCGCAGGGCCGCTTGTCGCTGGAGGACTTCAACGAGCGCCTCGACGCGGCCTACGCGGCCCGCACCCGCGGCGACCTGGACAAGCTGATCAGCGACCTGCCGCATGCGGAGCCCGCCGGGACCCCGCTGCCGGCACCGCCGCCTGGCAGCTTGCGCCACCATGGCCACGGCTCGCACTTCGCCCCTCCGAGCGATGGGTTCGGCAACGGCAGGTCCCGCCGGGCGCGGTTCGGCCGGTTCACCACGCTGCTGGCCGCGCTGGCCAGCCTGCTGATCGTCTTCATGGCTCACCTGAGCTTCCCGTGGCCGGGCCGCCTCGGCCTGCTGGTCGCGATCTTCGCTCTCCTTCGTGCACTCCTGAAGCGGATTTTCGGCGGGGCACGTCGTCGTTAAGCCCCGCTATACGGGGGGAACGAGCCGGGCACTGGGCTCGGCTTGCCTGCCAGCCGGGGCGCGGCCAGCCTGGCGGAAGACAGCCAGCCGGACCCGGCCTCGTTCCGATAGCAAGCTGGTCAGGCTGGTGCCGGTGCCCGCAGCGGGACGACCAGGTAGCGGAAGTCGGATCCGGGCCGGTTACCCTCGGCCCAGGTGATCAGGGCCGGCTTGGCCGGGCTGGTGAAGTCGAGCCGGATGCGCCCGGCGTCGGCGCCGCTCTGACCTTCGGCCTCCGCCCGCCCGTGCCCGCTCAGGGCCGCGGCAGCGAGCCCGTCGAGCAGGTAGTGCGGGTTGAACGAGATTGTCTGCTCGGCCCCCGTGAGCAGGCA
>JASHUE010000903.1:0-3443 GCA_030040195.1 Streptosporangiaceae bacterium
GGGCCGATGCTGTCGGCCAGCTCGGGCAGGTCCGGAAAATCAGGCACGGTGAGTTCGCCGTACATGTCCGACCTCTCGGTGATGAATCACTCCCGCTGGAGCGAAATTTCGTTACGCGATCTGCATTACCCGGTTGCAAACCCTACGACGCGCTGATCGCCGCGAGCGTCGCCAGCAAGAACGTCGCGATCGCGAGAACCCCGTGTGCCAGCGGAATGGCCGCGCGCACGTCAAGCCGTACGACATGGTCGGTGGTCCGCGCCTCGTAGGCCAGGTTACGGATCAGCAAGTCTTCGGCGAGCTTGGTCGCGAATGCCTCATCCTCCATGGCCCGTGCCAGCACCTCGTCAGGGATCGCTGCGTGCCGCCAGTCAACCTGGCCGCCGGGCCCGATGGGAGCCGGGCGCTCGGGACGCGCGCCGGGGGACGGCGGCATCTCCGGCTCAGCTCGCCGCACTGGATACGGCGTCCACACGCTGACGGTGGAGACGCCGAGCCCGATGGCCGGAACCATGAACGCCAGCGCGAGCCAGGCCGCGATCGGCGCCTTGCTCAGGAGAAAGGCGACCCAGCACAGCAATCCGGTGAGGTTCAGGCCCGCATGACTCGCCAGCACGGGCAGCGACATGCCGTCGGGCCGGGTCTTCCGGAGCCGGGCGGCACCGCTGGAGACCCAGTTGCTGAGCATGAGCAGGCCGAGTGCCTCCGCGAGCAGCCAGGAGCCCAGGGCGCTGACCGCCAGCGTCTGGTTCACGTCGCCTGCAGCGCGCAAGCGGACACTGCAGCGACGCTCCGGTCGATGTCGTCCTCGGTCGTACTCCAGCCACTGACGCTGACTCGCATCGCCCGGTGACCTTGCCAGGTTGTCGGCCCGCACCAGCACGTTCCGTCGGCCTGGACGGCTGCGATGACGGAGTCGGTCCGCGGGGCCGACCCGAACGAAATGAGCACCTGGTTCAGCACGACGTCGTTCAGCACCTCGAATCCCGCCGACCGCATCCCGTCGGCGAATCGCCGGGCGAGTCGGCAGCACCGGTTCACCAGTTCGGCCACGCCTTCGCGGCCGAGGGAAGCTAGCGCCGCCCAGACCTCCACGCCGCGGGCGCGCTGCGACGACTGCGGAGTCAGGCCCATGGCCTCGGCCTCGGAGCCGGGCAGGTAAGAGGCCGACGCTTCCATTGCCCGGCGCAGCGTCTCGGGGTCAAACACCAGGGCCAGGCCGCAGTCGTAGGTCGTGTTCAGCCACTTATGACAGTCGGTCGCCCACGAGTCGGCCAACTCAACGAGCGCGACCTGGGCGCTGGTCGCCGGTGAGGCGGCCGCCCAGAGCCCGAACGCACCGTCCACGTGAACCCAGGCCCGATACTTCGCCGCCCACTCGATCAGCGGACCGAAGGGGTCGCTTGCCCCGGTGTTGACGTTCCCGGCCTGCAGGCAGACGATGGCGGGGCCGGCCAGTTCCGGCAGGTCGCGGGGGTCAATCCGGCCCTGGCCGTCCGTCGGCAGGACGATCGCGCGGTCGCGACCGAGGCCGATGATGCCCAGGGCCTTCCGCACGGTGGTGTGTACCTCGGCCCCGACGACCACGGTGACCGGCGGCGCGCCGACCAGGCCCTGGCTCGCGGCGTCCCAGCCGTGCAGGGTCAGCATCGCGTCCCTCGCCGTGGCCAGGCAGGTCGCGTTGGCCATGGTGGCCCCGGTGACGAACCCGCCGGGAATGCCAGAGGGCAGGCCCAGAAGGTCCGTGATCCAGCCGACTGCTACCTCGCCGCAGTGGGCCGCGACCGGGGACATCACGCTGAGAGCGGCGTTCTGGTCCCAGGCCGCGCTCAGCCAGGCGGCCCCCTGGGCCGCGGGCAGGGCCCCGCCGGTGACAAACCCGAAGTACCGCGGGCCGTTACTTGCCACAGTGGCCGGGGAGCCGATCTCATCGAGCAGGTGCAGCACTTGCGTTGCCCCCAGACCCCGCTCGGGCAGCCGGAAGGCGAGCTCAGCCAGGCCGTCGACTGCCTCCTGGCCGGGCGCGACCGGCCGGTCGGCCACGCGGTCGAGGTAGGCCACCCCACGTTCGCAGGCATCTCGGAGCAGCACTGCTCGCCCCGCGAGCATGTCCTTGACGTCGAGAGCGGACTCCGGCACGGGTGACCTCCTGTCGCCGCCCTTCCGGATAAGTCCTACCCCGCGCCGGGCGTCATGAGCCAGGGCCTGGCGCCCAGACAAATCAAAATCTTTCCGACGGGAACGAGGACGCCTCTCGCCTGGAGTCCATCTGGCCGTGAGGGTCGCCCCAGACCGGCGGCAAAAGATCTTTTCCGCCCTCGGCCGAGCATCGTCTCGGCTCGGGCCAGGAGGGCCTCGATGTCGTTGATGGTGGACCCGAACCCGACGGAGGCCCGGATCGCGCCGTCGCTGACGTCGGCCACCGTAGGATCGGGAAGATGGCAGAGATCTCCGTATTCCGTCCCGGTGACGTGTCCTATATGCGGATTCCGGCACCGGATCCGGCGCTGGCGGCCGATTTCTATACGGCCGTCTTCGGGTGGCGCGTCCGGCCCGGCTCGACCAGCTTCGAAGATGGCTCCGGGTACGTCATCGGTCACTTCATGCCAGACCTCCCGGTAGCGGGTGAGGCGGGCGTAGTCCCCTATATCTACGTGCAGGACATCGACGATGCCCTCGGCAAGATCCGCGGTGCAGGCGGCAAGGTAAGCAGGGAGCCGTATCCGGAGGGCGACCTCTGGGTCGCGATGACCGCCGATCCGGCCGGCAACGCCATTGGCGTGTGGCAGCACGGTCCGCGCCAGCGGGCCGAAGTGTAGGAATGGCAGGAAAGGACGGGTAAAGCATCGGCCTTTGAATGGCCGAGAATTCCCGGATCCGGCCATCGCTGCGTGTCGGCCCATTAGCGGCTGGGTACAAGCCGGGCTGCTACTGTGCGAAATGTCAGGCGCCCGTGTTCCGTCCGGGCGCACCTGCGTCAGAAAGGCGTATGTGAGCGAAGGCATCAGACGCCGCGCCACTCATCTGGTTATCAACTCGCGCGGCGTGATGCTCGCCGCGCTCGCGGCCGTCCTCCTAACGTTCGGAACCACCGGGCTTGTGCAGCCCGTCCCGGCCCATGCCGCGGCCGCCAGGCCAGCCGCGTCAGCGGCTAACAGGCCAGCCGAGTCCGCGGCTAAAAGGTCGGCCGCCGCGGCGGCGGCCAGGGCGACGCGGATCCGGCTCAGAGCCTGGCAGTGGGCGCTCCGTCAGCGCGGCAAGCCCTACATCTGGGGTGGCACGGGCCCGGTGGGTTTCGACTGCTCAGGGCTCGTCTACGCGGCCTACCGGGCAGCGGGCCTGACCCTCCCGCGAACGACTTACGAGATGCTGGCCAGCTGGCGGCTCGTCCGGATTCCCAAGTGGAAGGCTCGGCGCGGCGACCTCGCGTTCTTCGGCTCTGG
>JASHUE010000904.1:0-3417 GCA_030040195.1 Streptosporangiaceae bacterium
CAGCCTCAGGCCTGCCGAGCACGCGACCAGGCCGCCGGCCAGGTACACCGAGGCGACGCTGATCAAGGAACTCGAAGACCGCGAGATCGGCAGGCCATCTACTTACGCCTCGATCATCGGCACGATCCTCGACCGCGGCTACGTCTTCAAGAAGGGCAGCGCGCTCGTCCCGTCGTTCGTCGCGTTCGCCGTGGTGACGCTGCTTGAGCGGCACTTTGCCCACCTGGTCGACTATGAGTTCACCGCGCGGATGGAGGATGCGCTCGACGACATAGCCAACGGTGAGGCCGAGCGGGTGCCGTGGCTGCGGAGGTTCTACTTCGGTGCCGACGGCGAAGAGGGCCTCAAGGAAATGGTCAGCGACCTCAGCGAGATCGACGCCCGCGACGTCAGTTCTTTCCCGCTGGCGGGCACCGACATCGTAGTGCGCGTCGGGAGGTACGGTCCGTACCTGGAGCGCGACGGACAGCGAGTGAACGTGCCCGAGGGCACCGCGCCGGACGAGCTGTCCCCGGAGTTCGCCGAGGAACTGCTGAACCGGCCGAGCGGGGACAAGATCCTCGGCACGGACCCGAACAGCGGCAAGACGATCGTCGCCAAGGCCGGGCGGTTCGGCCCGTACGTGACCGAAGTGCCGGACGAGGACGCGCCAGCCTCGGCTAAGCCGCGCACGGCCTCGCTGCTGAAGACCATGGACCTAGATAGCGTCACCCTGGATGACGCGCTTCGGCTGTTGACGCTGCCGCGCACGCTCGGCGAAGTGGACGGCGAGGTCGTCACCGTTCAGAACGGCCGGTACGGCCCCTACGTCAAGCGCGGCAACGAGAGCCGATCGCTGGAGTCAGAGGACCAGCTGTTCACCGTCACCCTGGACGAGGCGAAGGCGCTGCTGGCGCAGCCCAAGCCGCGGGGGCGGGCGGCCAGGTCCGCGGCCGCGCCGCCGCTCAAGGAGCTAGGCCAAGACTCGACCAGCGGGAAGCCGATCGTGCTGCGCGAGGGCAGGTTCGGACCGTACGTGACCGACGGCGAGACCAACGCCTCGCTGCGCAAGGGCGACACGATCGAATCGATCACTCCCCAGCGCGCGATTGAGCTGCTGGCCGAGCGCCGCGCCGCCGCTCCGGCCAAGAAACGCCGCACCAGCAGCCCGAAGACCGGGGCGAAGTCGGCCACCAAGGCCAGGACGAGCAAGACCGCCAGGCCGGCAAAGTCGGCAAAGACCCCGTAATAGGACGGTGTTGGCCACCCGGCGCGGGTCGCTCTGACTCCTCTCAGCGGCGCCTGCCGGTGAGGGCGACTCGCTCGTCGGCGTCCCGCTGGAGTCCGTTGCCTGATCGTCTTCCCTGCAGGGAACGATGGCGCACTCTCGCGGGGTTGAGTGAAGTAGGTGTTCTTGGGCGGCACCTAGTCCGCTCAGGCAGATTGAGGTCCGGGCGATTTGTGTGACTTGTCGGACAGGGCTTCGCGCTAGCGCAGGTCACCCATATCGGGGTGATAATCAAGGCAACACTCCCGCTTCGCGGATCACAGTCTCCGGGACCCGGCCCCGTTCCGCTGAGGATCCGCCTGATCACGGACGGCAGCTTCGCGCAGTGACCATGCGTTCGCGTGCTGGGCCTATACCCTGGCGCAGTGAGCTTTAGATCCCCTTTGGGTGCACGTGGGTTCGGCGTGCTGTCGATCACGTCGTTCCGGCGTTTGTGGGTCGCGCTCACGCTGGCCAGCCTCGGGGATTGGCTCAGTCTGCTGGCGCTCACCGCCCTGGCCGACAAGATCGGCGGCATGAAGAACGGCGCCTACGCGGTCAGTGGCGTGTGGCTGACGTCGCTGCTGCCCTGGCTGCTGTTCGGGCCTCTGGCGGGTGCGGTAGCCGACAAGTTCGACCGCCGGATGAACATGATCATCGGCGACCTCATCAGGGCGGCCCTGTACATCACCATCCCCATCGACCTATCGGTGGGCTTTGTTAACAAGCTGACCTGGATATACGTGGTCCAGTTCCTGGCCTCGTGCGCGTCGCTGTTCTGGACGCCGGCCAAGGACGCGTCAATGCCGAACCTGGTCCCGAAAGACAAGCTAGAGCAGGCCAACCAGCTCAGCCTCGTTGCCACCTACGGCACCGCCCCGCTCGCCGGGCTGCTGTTCTGGCTGCTGGCCGTTCTCAGTGCGGCGCTAGGCCATATCTCGCCCTATTTCTCTACGAACCAGGTCAACCTATCGCTGTACTTCCGGACGGCCATGTACCTGGTATCCGCGCTGACCATCTACATGCTGAAGGAACTGCGCCGCCGCCGGACCGACAAGATCTCCTCACCGGCCGTACTGAAATCGATCTGGGAGGGCTGGCAGTTCGTGGGCCAGAGCCAGATGGTGCGCGGCATCGTCATCGGCATGACCGGCGCGTTCGCGGCGGGTGGTGCCGTCGTCGGCCTGGGACCGTCCTACATCGAGCGCGTCCTGAGGGGCGGCAACGCTGGGTGGGGTGCGGCGTTCGCCGCCATTTTCTTCGGCCTGGCCATCGGCATGTTCCTTGGCCTGCCTGCCATGCAGGGGTTCTCCCGGCGGCGGCTGTTCGGCGTGTCGATCATGTTTGCCGCCCTGCCGCTGGCGGCTACCGCGTTGATCCCGAACCTGATCGTGACGATCATCCTGGTGATCGTGATCGGCGCGTGCGCCGGCGTAGCGTACGTGACCGGGTACACCGTGATCGGCCTGGAAGTGGACGACGCCACGAGAGGCCGCACGTTCGCGTTCCTGCAGTCGGGGATCAGGGTGATCCTTTTTGCCGTGATCGCTATCGCGCCCGTGCTTGCAGGCGCGTTCAACGCCCTGATCAGCTCGAGCGGGGCGGCTAATTTCCGGTTCGCCGGCTTCTACTATGGCAACGTCGGCTACAACCTGGTCCTGCTGCTGGCCGCGGCTTTCGCGCTGCTGCTTGGCCGGGTCGCCTACCGGCAGATGGATGACCGCAAGGGGGTGCCATTGCGCGCCGACCTAACTCGTGTTTTCCGGGCCAAGCGGCAGCAGGCCGTGCCGAACGGCACTGCCGAGGTGCACCAGCCGCGCCGTCGGCCAGGCCTGTTCCTCGCCCTCGAAGGGGGGGAAGGAGCTGGCAAGTCGACGCAGGCCAGGCTGCTGGCGATCTGGCTGCGTGATCAGGGCTACGACGTCGTGGCCACGCACGAGCCGGGCGCTACGAAGATCGGCATGCGCCTGCGTGCCCTGCTGCTCGATACCGCGCATGCTGGACTGGATCCCAGGGCCGAGGCGCTCATGTACGCGGCCGACCGGGCCGAGCACGTGCACGCCCTGATCATGCCGGCCCTGGAACGTGGTGCCGTCGTCGTCACCGACCGGTACGTCGATTCCTCGCTCGCCTACCAGGGCGCCGGGCGGCTGTTGCCGGTGTCGGAGGTC
>JASHUE010000905.1:0-2611 GCA_030040195.1 Streptosporangiaceae bacterium
GGGCGATCTCGGCCACGGTCAGACCGGCAACCATGCGCAGCGTGAGTGCCACGCGGGCCTCCATCGCGAGCGCCGGGTGGCAGCACGTGAAGATCAGCCGGAGCCGCTCGTCGGCGATCGGCGAGAGAGGCTCGGGGGGGTAGTCGTCGTACAACATCTGAGCCTCTATGTGCTTGTCGTGGCGTTTGTTCTCGCGCCGGATCCGGTCGATGGCCTTGCGGCTGGCGGTGGTGGTCAGCCACGCGCCGGGGTTGGGGGGCACGCCGTCGGCCGGCCACCGAGCGACGGCGGTCGCGAACGCCTCGGCCGCCGCCTCCTCGGCGATGTCGAGGTCACCGAAACGTTTGGTCAGGGCGGCGACCACTCGCGCCCACTCCTCGTGATGGGCTTGGGTGATCGCCTGCCGGACCTCGATCCCACTCACTCGCCCAGGAACGGCCGCACCTCGACCTTCCGATTGCAGGCCTTCGACCCTTCGGCGGCGAGCTTCAGCGCCACGTCGAGGTCCTCGGCCTGGATGACCCAGAAACCGGCGAGGTACTCCTTCGACTCCAGGAAGGGCCCGTCGGTGAACAACGCCTCCTCGCCTCGGTTGTCGATGACCGTGGCCGAGCCGGGTGTCGCGAGGCCGCCGGCGACGACCCAGTGGCCTTCGGCCTCGAGCCGGTCGTTGAACGCGTCGACGGCAGCCATCTCATCCGGGGTGGCGAGGCCGGCCGTGTCGTCGATTACGGAAACCAGGTACTGCATCTCGGATCATCTCCTGTGGTTGGGCACCCCCCGCGGGCGGCCGCGTACCCCTGCTACGAACGCCTCTGCCCCGATCCGACACCGCCTCCCGGAATTTTTTCAAGGTGGCTGGCCCGCTGGCATGTCATAGGACATGGGCAACCATCCTTCATCCCCGTTGTCCGCGCAACCAGCCAGACCGGAGGCCGGCGGCTCGCTGCGTGTCTCACGTACGTGGCACGGCGACGGTTTGGCCACGGGTCAGCGGTACGGCTCGGTGATGGCGCAGCCGTACGGCCATCGGTCGCCGTGATCGGTCAGGAGACTGCATCTGTGCCGCACCAGTTCGGTGGCAACGTCGCCGGGGAGGTCGTCGCGGCCGGGATGCTTGTACGAGTCGACGTTGTAATGCAGTCGGCCTTGGGCGTAATAGTCGCGGCGGAAGTCCGTTCCCCACTGCGAGTTGGATCCCCAGCCGTGTGATAGATCGGTGGGCTGACGGTTGCGCCGCCACCATGCCCAGTACATCCTCGATCGTGAGGCGACAACGGGGTCCATGACGCGGGCGCCCGCGCGGACGACGACGCCGGCCCGCACGAGCAGCAGCGATCCTGCCAGGTAGCCTGGCCAGACTTCACTGACCAGTTCAGGCTCGCTGTCTGGATCTTCTGCCGCCTCTACTGCCACGATCTCGTGAAAGAAAGGGCAGAAGCGATCCTCTGTGATCGGTGCTGCCCCTATGGCCTCGGCCAGGGCGGGCAGCGCGGCATGGTCCGGGAGCCGTCCGAGCCACCAGGGCTTATGCGACACCCAGTTCAGGAGGGCCGGGTCATCGTTGACCGGCTGGTAGGGCGCGATGAGTACGTCGAGTACCCGTCCCATGGCGTACAGGCCCTCAAGCGGACTGTAATTCCTTGACTCTCGAATGCGCGCGGTCCGGCATTCTGGCTGGCCGATGTCGTGCAGCTCTCGGATCACAGCACCGCTGACACTTGCCCACGGCCAGATCACCTGGTCGGCCCAGCGGTCACCCTCGTAGCGGAGCAAGTCGGCGAACAGGTTCCGCCACGCGACCTGCTCGGTGTCTGGTCCTAGGTACATCGTCTGCTCACCAGGCTGGGCGTCTGCGTGCAGCCGAGCATACTGATCGGCCGAATCGGCAGAAACCGCTTAATTGCGCATCGGTTTCGCCAGGGCCGCTGAGACCGGAGCAGACCAGACGATCGCGCGCGACGGTGCTGTGTTATGCCGAAGGCGGTGGCGCGAGCGTGCGAAGCTGAGCAAGGCCGGTGGCGGTTCGGGCCCGCCTCGGCGAGATGGCCGCCGTTGCCCGATGGGGTGCGCTGTGGTCGGTCATTACGAGAGCTTCTTCATCACAAGCGCGGGCGCGTCCGCGGCCATCTTGGGGTTGCTGGTCGTGGCCGTATCGGTCGTCAACGCGGATGACGCGAATGCCACAACTCGGGAGCTGCGAACAGTCTTGGCCGGGAGCGCGTTTGTTGCCCTGGCAAACATCTTCATCGTCTCGATCGTGGCCTTGACCGGGGGGTCAGTCGTGTTCGGGCTATCAAGTCTCGCCATGGCAACCGTCGGCCTGCTGGCGACCAGACGGCTGATACCGAGGGCAAAGCGGGCTGGGAATTTCTCCAGCGGCTCCCGAACCAGAACGCTGAATATTGCCTTCGCCTCGTTTTCAGTTGTGTGCTACCCGGTGCAGCTCGGCATCGCCCTGGCGCTCCTCGCGAACACCCACAGTGCCGCGCTGCAACATGCTTTGGTCCTCGTCATTGTGGCTTTGTATTGCAGCGCCCTTGGTCGGGCATGGGTGGTCACCGGGATAACCCGGCGGGTCTAAGGAGCCGCCCCGACACTGGCATCGGCG
>JASHUE010000906.1:0-6599 GCA_030040195.1 Streptosporangiaceae bacterium
ACCTTGAGGAACTGGTCGAGGCCGTCACGGTCGCCGCCGAGATCACCACCGTCCCGATCATCGCTCAGGCGACGTTCGCAAGCGACGGCCGGACACCCGGAGGAGAGAGCCCGCGAGAGGTGGCCAGCGTGCTGAGCAGGCTGCCTATTGCGATGCTGGGCACGAACTGCACGCTCGGACCGCAGGGTGTGCTGTCGGTCGTCGAAGCGCTCGTTCAGCACACGATGCTGCCGGTGAGTGCGCAGCCAAACGCCGGGCTCCCCCGCCGGGTGAGCGGCCGCCGTTTTGAGTATCACGTCGACGGCGCTTACTTCGCCCGCTACGCCCGTCGCGCCGTCGAAGCCGGCGCGACGCTGGTAGGCGGCTGCTGTGGTACCACTCCGACTCAGATCCAGGCGGTCGCGGATGGTATTTCGGGGATGCGCCCGGCCAGGGCATCCACGGCAGTCGTGCCAGCGCGCCAGGAGCAGCCGGTCACGCTCTCCGGCCCCGGCACAGGCCTGGCCGAGCGCCTGGCCGCCGGCAGCTTCGTGACCGCCGCCCTGATCGCGACTCCGCTCGGCGGGGCGGCCGACGAGGCCGCGGATCGGGTAGCGGCGCTCAGCGAACTCGGGGTCGAGATCTTCTTCATCGCCTCGCGGCCGAGCCCGCGCGCACAGCTGAGCTCCATCGACCTGGCGTTCGCGTTGCAGCAGCGGGTCAGCGTTGAGACGATCGCCACCGTCACCACCTGGGACAAGACGATCATGGCCCTGCAAGCCGATCTGCTGGGGGCGAATGCGCTCGGCATCAGGAATCTCGTCTGCGAGACCGGCAATCCTCCCCTGATCGGCGACTACCCGAACGTCGACGGGATCTGGGAGGTGGACTCGGTCGGGCTGGTGGAACTCGTTGACGGCCTGAACCGCGGCGTCGACTGCAACGGCCTGCCGCTGGCGGCCAAGACCTCGTTCCTGGCCGGCGCGAGGTTCAATCCGGGCGCCGCCGATCTCGGCGCCGAGATCGCCCGGACGCTGAGCAAGATCGAGGCGGGCGCGAAATTCCTCATCAGCCGCCCGGTCTATGAGCTTGGCCCGCTGCAGCGGGTGGTGGCCGCGCTGTCCGGCCAGAAGATCCCCATCCTCGCGTGCGTCTCGCCGCTGCGGAGCTTCGAGGAGGCCGATTACCTCGCGCACGAGGTGCCGGACATCACTATCCCGCCCGAGGTACTCCAGGTCATGGAGCGGGCAGGCCTGCACGCGCCGGCGATCGGGATCGAGGTGGCCGCACGGTTGCTGGCCGAGGCCCGGCCGCTGGTACAAGGTATCGTGCTCGCGATCCCCGAGATCAGTACGGCCGACCTGAGCCGGCTGCTGACCGCTGCCGGCTGACGCTCCCGCGGTTGTCCTCCGGCCACAACCCGCCGATAACGACGTTGTGGAGGCCGATGTTGATCGGCCCCGTGCCGACTGCGCATCCTGAAGATCGAATCCTCCAGGCCGCCGGGCTGGTCCGGCACCGGCGGGGATTGCCCAGGGAGCCAGCGTGAGCAAGCCACGCGACCCGCTGCCGGAGGGATCGGCGCAGTCGGCGCCGCCGCGCCCCGTCTGCCCGCGAGTTACCGCACGGTCGATGTACAAGCTGCACCGGCTGCTCCAGCCCGGCGCCGGGTTCCGTCGGCTCGCCGGCTGGCTCGAGGACAGGCCGTGGGCGCGCGCGGTGTTCACGGCCGCGGAGAAGGAGGTCAAGCAGGGCCTGTTCGGCTGCCGGATGTGCGGCCAGTGCGCGCTGCCGGTGACAGGCTATGCCTGCCCGATGACCTGCCCGAAGCAGCTCAGGAACGGCCCGTGCGGCGGGGTGGGGGCTGACGGCTCGTGCGAGGTCTACCCGGCCAGGCAGTGCGTGTGGGTGCGCGCCGTCGAGCGTGCCGCCCGCGAGGGCCGATCTGAGGATCTGCTGCTGCTCCAGCGCCCGATCGACCACAGGCGATGGGAGCAGAGCTCGTGGCTCAGTTACTGGCAGGGCAGGGACGAGCACTTGTGGACAGGCGACGACGGCCTTGCGGCGCCCGTGCCTCTGCACGTCCTTGACGGATCAGCCGGGAAGTGACGGGTCCGTGAGCCGGTCTGCAGACACGATCGGCGCCGGCCGAGAAAACCGCACCGCCGCGCCGTCGGGAGCCTTCCGCTCGGCCCTGGCCAGCGGGACCTTCACGGTCACAGCCGAGATAGGGCCGCCGCGCGGCGCGGATGCCGAGGTAATCAGGGAGAAGGTCATCCCGTTGCGCGGATGGGTGGCGGCAGTCAACATCACCGACAACCAGAGCGCGGTGGTCAGGTTGTCCAGCTGGGCGGGCAGCCTGGTCGCGCAGGCGGCCGGGGTGGAGCCAATCATGCAGCTCACCTGCCGGGACCGTAACCGCATCGCGCTGCAGTCAGAGCTGCTGTCGGCCTCCGCGATGGGCATACCGAATATCCTGGTCATGACCGGTGACCATCCCCGGTTCGGCGATCACGCCGATGCCAAGCCGGTGTTTGACCTCGATAGCGTGCAGCTGCTCTGGGTCGCGCGGACCATGCGTGATGAGGGGAGGCTGCTGTCCGGCCGGGTTCTCGGCCGCCCGCCCAGCTGGTTCCTCGGCGCGGTCGAAAACCCGTCCGCGCCGCCCGTGGCCTTCCGCGCCGCCCGGCTCGGCAAGAAGGTAGCCGCCGGAGCCCAGTTCGTGCAGACGCAGTACGTCTTCGACGTCGATGTGTTCGCGGCCTGGATGCAGCGGGTTCGCGATCTCGGCCTGCACGAGCGCTGTCACATCCTGGCCGGGGTCGGGCCGATCATGTCGGTACGTGCGCTCACGCACCTCCAGCACCACGTGCCGGGAGTACACATCCCGTCCGACACCGTTCGCAGGCTGCTGGCCGTGCCCACGACGCGGACGGCCGACGAGGGGATCAGGGTGTGCGTCGAGACGATTGCGAGGATCAGGGAGATACCAGGGATCGCCGGCGTACACGTCATGGCGGTCGGCAACGAGCGGCGCATTCCGGAGATCCTGCGGCTCGCAGGCATGCGCCAGGCGCCGCCACCCGCAGGGCAGGCCGTCGGCACTCCGGCCGGCGCCAGGCAGCGAGGAGCCGGCCGTGCAGATTGACATCCGGCCGGTACGCCGGATGCGCGGCGCGGATCCGCTCAGGATCACCGACATGCTGGAGCCGGTGGTCGACGGGCTCGCGGCGAGTGCCCTGGACCTGTCCCGTGTGTCCGTCACGTGCGACTGGATCCAGTACCGGGCCAACTTCCGCGCGGTCGCCGACTTCCGGCCGGTCCTGGCGGTGCCCTGGCGCACGGCGGCGGACTTCGACGGGGCCGGCTCCCGTTCCCCGCTGGCCACAGAGCGCGGGCCTGCCGAGGCCGCCCTCGAGGTCGCGCTGGACCTGCGCCGGTGCGCCGAGGCCGATCTGCCGGCCATCGTCGGCCGCCTGCTCGCCGAGCACGCCGACCCGGCGCTCTCGGACCGGGTGCCGCTTGAACCGTGGGGCACCGCGAGCCGAAGCTGCATCTGGCAGTTCAACTCGCTGTACTGGCAGGCACTGTCGCTATGGGAGCAGTCAACCGGCCGCGAGTACGAGCAGGCACTGCCCGGCGGGGAGAGCGACGCGCGCAACGTCGACGCCGTCCGTGACCTGATCCTTGAGCTGTTCAAGACCTGGGATGACCTGGACGCCAGGCGCGCGCTGCCTGCCGAGCTGTACGTGGTCGAGCTGGGAGTGGGTAACGGCAGCCAGGCCAGGACCTGGCTGGATCAGTTCGCTGCCCTGTCGGCCGCGCACAGCACCGACTACTACCGCCGGCTCCAGTACCTGATGGGCGACTACTCGCCGCACGTGCTCGACCGGGCCCGGCGGGCGGTTGCCGGGCACGCCGACCATGTCACCGCGCTGGTCGTGGACGCGACCCACCCCGCGTTCAGCCTCGGCTTCCTGCGCGGGAAGGCGTTCCTTGTCTACCTCTCGAACGTGTACGACAACCTGCCAAGTGACGAGGTCGCCCGCATCGGCGGCCGCACCTATCAGGTTGAGGTGCGTGCGTACCTGCCTGCCACCGATGCCCAGCACGCCGCTGAGGCCGTCGGCGCCGGGGTGGACCAGGTCCCCGATCTTGTGAGCAAGCTGCTGCGGCTGGGCCCGGCGCTGCTGTGCGAGGCCCTGCCACGCCACTTCCCTGACGTGGAGCGGGCGGTCACCTTCTGGCAGGCGGTCTGGTCGGCGCTGCACCTCCAGGAACGCTACGCCCCGCTGGAGGGACTCGACCTCTACCAGATCACGGCGGAGATGACTGGCGAGCTGCTGCGACCGCTGCTGGACTCGGCCGGTGACATCAGGATGCACGTCAGCAACGGTGCGCTGAGCAGCTTCGCGCAGACGTTGCCGCTGCTGCATCCCTATGGGCGGCTGCACTGTCACGACCTGTTCCTGGCCGACATCCGCGGCTACCGGTCCGGATTCTTCGGCCCGGGCAAGTACGACGGATCGGTCGTCAACTGGATCAACGGGCCGCTCCTGCACCGGCTCGGCAGCCGCAACGGATACGACGTGCGGATCACGCCATTCGTGGCCCGCCCGTCCGCGAACGTCAAGACACTCAGCGCGCAGGTGCGGGAATGAACCAGGAGCACCCCATGATCCTTCCGACCACGGTGATCGGCTCCTATGCGGTCCCCGAATGGCTCGGCCAGCTCCGCAACGATTACTACCAGCGCCGGATCAGCCAGGCGGCGCTGGAAGAGATACAGGACATGGCCACCAAGGCGGCTCTTGTCGATCAGGACCACGCCGGGATCGACATCGTCTCCGACGGGGAACTGCGCCGTGATAACGACGTCGACTACCTGCTGGCGCGGATCCCCGGCGTCGAGATCCCGCGCCGCGACAAGGCCGACTATTTCGATTATTACGAGGCGCGGGTCACGCGCCCGCTGCCCGACCTGACCGGCCAGGGTCTCGGGCTGGCCGCCGACTTCCGCTTCATCAGCGAGCTGACCGACAAGCCGGTGAAGGTGTCGCTGACCGGGCCGTTCTCGCTGTCCCGGCGTGTCCGCAATTCCGCCTACGCCGACCCGGCCGACCTCGTCCGTGCGCTGGCTCGCCTCCTCGGCGCCGAGGCGGCGCTGCTGGCCCGCGCAGGAGCGCGATGGCTGCAGATAGACGAGCCGTTCCTCGCTGGCTATCCGGAGGCCGTCGGGCTCGCGGTCGAGGCCGTGAACATCGTCACCTCCGGTGCCGACGTGACCTGGACCCTGCACGTCTGCTACGGCAACCGCCACGCCAGGCCGCTGTGGGCCGGTCATTACGACTTCCTGTTCCCCGCGGTCAACGACGCCAGGGTTGACCGGCTTGCGCTGGAGTTCGCCAGGACCGGTGATGACGACCTGCGCCTGCTTGAACAGCACGAGTGGCACCGCGGCCTCGGGCTCGGCGTCATCGACGTCAAGACCGACCAGGTCGAAACCGCTGAGCTGGTCGCGGCCCGGATCCGGCGGGCACTCAAGCTCGTCGCGCCTGACCAGCTGGTCATCAACCCCGACTGCGGGCTGCGTCACCTGCCCCCCGCCGTCGCGCGGGCCAAGCTAGCCGCCATGGTCGAGGGCGCTGCCATCGTCCGGGCCGAGATAGACCGCCCCGATCGGCTCAGCGCGACCAGCGCGCGGGACAACGCCGCGATCGGCGAAAGGGCGGTCTCCGCCGCCGATCGCGCGAACGATCGGGTCACAGCCAAGGGAGCCAGCAGGTGAGCCAACCCAGCCAGGCCGGTTACTACTTCACGTCCGAGTCGGTGACCGAGGGGCACCCGGACAAGGTCGCGGATCAGGTCTCCGACGCGATCCTCGACGCCGCGCTCGCCCAGGACCCGGAGTCGCGAGTGGCGGCCGAGACGCTGGTCACCACCGGCCTTGCCGTGCTCGCCGGGGAGATCAGCACCCGGGCCCGACTTGACTTCGCCGACATCGCCCGCGCGACGATCTGCGACATCGGCTATGACTCAGGTGAGCTCGGCTACGACGGGCACGCCGTCGGGGTGCTGGTGGCGCTGGACCGGCAGTCCCCTGACATAGCCCAGGGCGTTGACCGCTCGCACGAGACGCGGTCCGGTGACGGCGGAGCCGACCCGTATGACGCGACCGGCGCGGGTGATCAGGGCATGATGTTCGGCTACGCGACGAATGAGACGCCCGAGCTGATGCCCGCGCCGATCGCGCTGGCCCACCGGCTAGCCCGGCGCCTCGCCGAGGTCAGGAAGGAGGGCGTGCTTCCCTATCTGCGGCCCGACGGCAAGACGCAGGTAACGGTGCGCTATGACGGGCACGGCAGGCCGACCGCCGTTGAGAAGGTGCTGATCTCGACCCAGCACCAAGAGGGGGCTGAGGACAAGCTCCCTGACGCGCTGTGGAACGAGGTCGTTCTCGCGGTGCTGCCAGCAGACTTCTACGACCCCGTCGGCCTGCGCCGCGAGTTCTACGTGAACCCGACCGGCCGCTTCGTGGTCGGAGGGCCGTGCGGTGATACAGGGCTCACCGGCCGGAAGATCGTCGTCGACACCTATGGAGGATCAGCCAGGCACGGCGG
>JASHUE010000907.1:0-4748 GCA_030040195.1 Streptosporangiaceae bacterium
TCGCAGGCTCGTGCGCCGACTACCGCTCTGCCGCCGGCATCGACCTCGTTCACGACGATGAGACCTTTGCCGCCGGGCTAAAGGTTGGCTGCCCGCTCCTGGTGCTGTGGGGGAAGCAGAGCTTCGTCGGCCGCGGCTACCAGCCGCTCAGCATCTGGCAGCAATACGCCACTGACGTCGTGGGCAAGGAACTGCCGACCGGCCACTTCCTTCCCGAGGAAGCACCGGACCGGGTCATCGCCGCGCTGCGCGGATTCTTCCGCTAGCAGCCCATGCCACCCGGATCCGGTACGCGGTAGACGGGGTCCCTCCGCCGTCTCCAGACGGAGCGGATCGACCTGGTGCTATCGGCCCTCTCCCGGCCCGGGCGCCCGCGTGGGCTGTCTTGCTGGCCGGCCGCGGCGTCCCAGCCCGCGGCCGCACTCGTTCTCCTCCGCCCCGACCGGCTAGCCGGGAGAGCGTCCGGCCAGGAACTTGACGGCGCTGGCCTTGGTGGCCAGGTGCGGATAGTCGTCCTCGTCGATGCGCTCGCCGGTCCGCTCGCTGAGGAACTCGACGAAGCGGAGGAAGTCGAGTGAGTCGAGTTCCAGCGTGTCACGCAGGTCGGCGTCAGCGGGCAGGGAGGTGATGTCGGTGCCGGGCGTGACCTGCCCGAGTGCCTCGCTGATGGCAGTTTCTGCCTGCTCGGGTGTCATAGTTCCTCCGGTCGCTGGAGCAGGTCGGATAGGGCGGTCAAGTATCGCGCTCCGGTGTACCCGTCGGTGGCACGGTGGTCGGCGGCGAGCGTCGTGACCACTACCGGCCGGGCGCCGACGAGGCCGCCGACGGCGACGGGCCGCTCGATGACCCGGCCGATTCCGACGAGCGCGACCTGCGGGGGGTAGATGACTCCGTAGACCGATTCGACGCCCTGATCGCCGAGGTTGGTGACGGTGATCGTGGCATCGGTCAGCTCGGAGCCGCGCAGCCG
Organism: Streptosporangiaceae bacterium; assembly: GCA_030040195.1. Taxonomy (GTDB): domain Bacteria; phylum Actinomycetota; class Actinomycetes; order Streptosporangiales; family Streptosporangiaceae; genus JAJYUU01. Next base: position 971 of record JASHUE010000907.1, read on the forward strand.
GCCGCCACGCGCCCTGGTCACCAGGTCGCGCATCTTGGCCATCAGCTCGGCGAGCTCCAGGTCCGCGGCGTCGTGGATGGCCGGCGTCAGCAGTCCGCCGCCGCGCAGCGAGATCGCCACGCCCAGGTGGACTGCGTCCGCTGGCCGGAATGCGTCGTCCGTCCAGTAGCCGTTGAGCTGCGGAACCTGCCGGGCAGCCAGCGCGGTGGCCTTGAGCAGCATCGCGGCGGGCACGAGCCGCTGGCTGACCTCCAGCTCGCGGTTGCGGTTGTGCAGCCAGCTCATGGCCCGTGTCATGTCAGCGGTGTTGCTCACGTAGTAGTGCGGTATCTCCCGCTTGGACCGGGCCATCAGCCGGGCAATGGCTTGCCGCATGGATTGGGTCCGGTCGGCAGCGGACCGCGCGGCCGGGGCGGCGGCAACTTCGGCCGCTGCGGGCTTGCTAGCCGTCTGGGCAAGGCGAACGTCGGCCTCCCGGATCGCGCCTTCCGGACCGGTCCCTGTCACTTCAGCAAGATCCACCCCAAGCTCGTGGGCGATGCGGCGGGCCAGGGGCGTGACCCGCAAGCCTCCAGGCCGAGGCCGGGAACGTGGCCGTTTCTGGCCTGCGACCGTCGGCGAAGGCGCGGCTGCCGGATGCAGCTCGGCAGCAGCGTGTTCCACGTCAGCCCTCGTGATGGCCCCAGCCGCGCCGGTGCCATGCACGGTGGCCAGATCGATCCCGAGCTCATGCGCGCGGTGGCGGAGCACCGGGGTCACAGGGCGCGGTGCCGGGGCTGGCGGAGCTGGCTGCTCGGCCCTAGCAGCTGGCCGGGGCCTGCGTTCCTTCTTGGCGGCCGCGATGACTGGCTCAGCCCGTTCCCCGCCCGGTGCGGCGATGATGGCAAGCACCGTGCCGACCGGCACGGTCTGGCCGACGCCGACGACGAGCTGGTCAACGGTACCGGCCGAGAACGACTCGACCTCGATCGCCGACTTCGCGGTGTCGATGACCGCGATCACGTCACCTTTGTGTACCTCATCGCCAGGCTTGACCAGCCACTCGACGACAGTGCCCTCGTCCATGTCCGCGCCGAGAACCGGCATGCAGAACTCGGCCATCTCAGCCCACCGCCTGCCGCGCGGCCGCGGCGATCGCCTCGGCCTGCGGGAGCGCCGCCTGCTCCAGGTGCCGCGGATAGGGCATGGGCACTTCGGCTCCGCAGACCCGCTCGACCGGTGCGTCCAGGTCCCAGAACGCCTGTTCCATGATCCGGGCGCTAACCTCGGCGGCAAGGCTGCCGGTGCGCCAGCCCTCGTCCACGATGACGACGCGGTGTGTCTTAGCCACTGAGCCAGTGATGGTCTTATCGTCGAGCGGGCGAAGCGATCGCAAGTCGATGACCTCGGCGTCGATTCCCTCAGCCGCTAGTGCGTCGGCGGCAGTGAGAGTCGTGCCGAGCGTGCCGCCGTAGGTGATCAGGGTGATGTCGGTGCCTGCTCTGCGCACGGCGGCCGCGCGGATATCGACAGCGCCGGCGTCTGCGGGCAGCGTGCCCTGCAGGTTGTAGAGCGAGCCGTGCTCGAAGATCAGCACCGGGTCCGGGTCCTGCAGCGCGGTCCATAGCATGCCGCGCGCGTCTTCCAGGGTCGCCGGGGCGAGCACCTTGATGCCGGGGATGTGGGTGTACCACCCCTCCAGGCTGTGCGAGTGCTGGGCGGCCACCTGGCGGCCGGCTCCGGTGGTCATCCGGATGACCAGCGGCACACTGCACTGGCCGCCAGACATATGCAGCAGCGTGGCGGCGTTGTTCATGATCTGGTCGAGCGCCAGCAGGCTGAAGTTGACCGTCATGATCTCGACGATGGGCCGCATCCCGGCCATTGCCGCGCCGATCCCAGCGCCGACGAACGCCGACTCCGACAGCGGCGTGTCCCTGATCCGCTCGGACCCGAACTCCTCCAGCAGGCCCATGCTGACCGCGAAGCAGCCGCCGTACCGGCCGACGTCTTCGCCCATCAGGAACACCCGGTCATCCCGCTGCATGGCTTCCCGAATCGCCGCCCGCATGGCCTCACGGTAGGTCGTCTTCACAATCTCGGCGCCGGTCATGACGTCTGCTCCGGGCTGTACACGAACCTGGTCAGGTCCTCGACCGGCTCGGCCGGCGCCGCCCGCGCAGCCGTGATCGCCTTATCGATCTCGCCGGTCAGCTCGTCGCTCATAGCCTGGAAGTCGGCGTCGCTCAGCTCGCCGCTGTCCCGCATCCGGGCGGCCAGCAGGTCGATTGGGTCCCGCTTTTTCCACTCCTCGACCTCGGCCTTGTCCCGGTACAGCTCCGGGTCATACATCGAGTGGGCCCGGAACCGGTAGGTCCGCAGCTCGAGGAAGTGGGGCCCGCCGCCCTCCCGGATAGCCTCGGCCGCACTGCGGGCGGCGTGCTCGACGGCGAGCGCGTCCATTCCGTCCACAGGCCAGGCCGGCATGCCGTAACTCCCGGCCCGCAGCGCCAGATCGGTCTGCGCCTGAGCGCGCTCCAGCGCGGTGCCCATTGCGTACAGGTTGTTCTCGCAGCAGAACAGCACCGGCAGCTGCCACAGCGCGGCCAGGTTCATGCACTCATGAAACTCCCCCTCGGCGACCGCGCCGTCGCCGAAGAAGCACGCCGTCACCCGCTGGTCACCCCGGAGCTTGTCCGCCAGCGCGACACCTACTGCCAGCGGCAGCCCGCCGCCGACAATGGCGTTCCCCCCGTAGAACCGGCGGGACACGTCGAACAGGTGCATCGATCCGCCTCGGCCCCGACTGCAGCCGGTGGTTTTGCCGAACATCTCCGCCATGAGCGAGTCCAGCGGCATGCCGCGGGCCAGCGCATGGCCGTGCTCCCGGTAGGTGGACACGATGCTGTCGTCGGCGGTGAGCGCCTGGTTCACCCCGGTCGCGACGGCCTCCTCACCGATGTACAGGTGGACGAAGCCGCGGATCTCGCCCGCACTGTACAATTCGACGCACTTGTCCTCGAAGGTCCTGATCAGCAGCATCTGCCGGAGCAGGTCGCGCCTGTGTGCTGCCTCCGGCGGCGCTGACTTAGCCGCGGTCCGGTTCATGCCGACTCCCCCATGGTCGAGACGTCGCCGGCGGCGAGGCCTAGCTCGCGCGCCTTGAGCACGCGGCGCATGACCTTGCCGCTCTGGGTGTGCGGCAGATGCTGGTCGAAGTCGATTTCCTTCGGCGCTACCGCCCCGAGCCTGCGGCGGCCGAAGCCGATCAGCTCCAGGCGCAGCTCCTCGGTCGCCTGATGCCCTGGCTTGAGCGACACGAACGCCTTCACGAGCTCCCCGGCCACCGGGTCGGGCTTGCCGATCACTCCAGCCTCAGCAACGGCCGGGTGCTCCATGAGCACGCTCTCCACCTCGAACGGACCGACTAGATGCCCGGCGGACTTGATGACATCGTCTGCGCGGGCGACGAACCAGTAGTAGCCGTCCGTGTCCCGGCGGGCCACGTCGCCCGTGAGGTACCAGCCGCCGGCGAACGCCTCGGCGTACCGCTCATCGTCGTGCAGGTAGCCGCGGAACATCGACGGCCAGCCTGGCCGGAGCGCGAGCTCGCCCTCGGCGCCGGGCGCGGTGATCTCGGTAACCCGGCCGTCGGTCACGAGCGCCCGGCCGTCTGCGCCCCGCGTGAGCAGGCCCGCGGTGATGCCGGGCAGCGGACGGCCCATCGAGCCCGGCCTGATCTCCATGGACGCGAAGTTGCTGATCATGATCGCGCCGGTCTCGGTCTGCCACCAGTTGT
>JASHUE010000908.1:0-2940 GCA_030040195.1 Streptosporangiaceae bacterium
AGGAAGAAGAAGATCATCTCGCGCTACCGCGGGTACCACGGCGTGACCGCGCTCACCGCCGGGCTCACCGGCCTGGACAACCTCCACGACGGGTTCGACCTGCCGCTGCCGATGATCCGTTACACCAGGGCGCCGTACCGGCTGTGGGAGGCCGAGCCGGGGATGACCGACGCCGAGTTCAGCGTGGCGCTCGCGGACGATCTCGAGGCGCTGATCCTGGCCGAGGATCCCGACACGGTCGCGGCGTTCATCGCCGAGCCGCTGCAGGCCGCCGGCGGGGTGATCGTGCCTCCGGAGGGCTACTTCGCGGCGATCGGCGAGGTCCTGCGCAGGTATGACGTCATGCTGATCGCCGACGAGGTCGTGTGCGCTTTCGGCCGCCTCGGGCACTGGTTCGGTACCGAGGTGTTCGACCTGCAGCCCGACCTCATCACGCTGGCCAAGGGCATCACCTCCGCGTACGTGCCGCTGTCGGCGAGCCTGGTGTCGGCCCGAGTCGCTGAGGCCGTGGCCGAGGGCAGCGACAAGTTCGGCGTGCTCGGTCACGGCTACACCTACTCGGCCCATCCGCTAGCCGCCGCGGCCGCACTCACCAACCTCGGCATCATCGACCGCGAGAACCTGGTTGCGCAGGCGGGCAAGCGCGGCGCCTACCTGCAGCAGCGCCTGCACGAGAGCTTCGGGGATCACCCGCTGGCGGGGGAGGTGCGGGGCTACGGGCTGATCGGGGCGGTCGAGTTCGTGGCCAGCAAGTCGCCGCCGCAGCGGTTCGACCCGGCCGCGCGAGTGGCGGCACGGGTAACGGCGGAAAGCAGGCGGAACGGCGTGCTGACCCGGGCGCTGCCTGCCTCGGACACGATCGCGTTCTCGCCGCCGTTGGTCGTCAGCGAGGCCGAGATCGACGAGATGGTCAGGGTCACCCGGAGCGCGCTCGACACCGTCGCGGCCGAACTCGGGCGCGGCTAGGCGGGAGCCGCGTGCCAGGACTCGTCGGGCTCATCGTGAACCCGGTCGCCGGAGCCGGCGGCCGGGTGGGCCTGCACGGGACCGACGGCGCGGAGCTCTACGCCGAGGCCGTGCGCCGCGGCGGTGCCGCGACCAGCCTGCCTCGTGCGGCTCGGGCGCTGCGGCGGATGGCATTGCCCAGTTCCGCGAGGATGCTGGCGGCACCGGGCGTGATGGGCGCAAACCTGGCCACAGCGTGCGGGCTCGACGTGACCGCGCTGGCTATGCCGCTTCGGGCCGGCGCTCCGACCAGTGCAGCCGATACCGCCGAGGCGGCGCGACTGATGGCGCAGGCCGGCATCGACCTGCTCGTGTTCGTGGGCGGCGACGGCACCGCCCGCGACGTCGCGGCCGCGCTCCCGCCGGGACTGCCCGTCGTCGGCGTCCCCGGCGGGGTCAAAATGCGCTCGGGCGTGTTCGGCACCAGCCCGGAAGCGGCCGCCGACGTAGTGAGCGACTTCGCGCGCGGCGGCGGCCGGCCGCTCGCTGAGGCCGAGATCCTGGACGCTGCCGCCGACGGCGTGCGCTCGGAGTTCCACGGCGTAATCACCGTCCCCGGCGCCGGCGGCCGGCTCGCGGCCGCGAAGAGCTTCACGATGAGCGGATCGCCGGTCGAACTGGAAGCGCTGTGCGCGGCCACGGCCGCCGACCTGACACCCGGCATCCTTTACCTGTTCGGTCCCGGTTCGACGACCGCGGGCGTGCTGGACCAGCTCGGCTTGCCCGGCACCGCGCTGGGCATTGACGCGGTCCGAGACGGGGAGCTCATCGGGACCGACCTATCCGAACACGAGATCACGACGCTGATGGATCAGGCCCGGCACACGCGGCTGGTCCTCGGGGTGATCGGCGGACAGGGTTTCCTGCTCGGCCGCGGCAATCAGCAGCTCGGTCCGGCCGTGCTGGCCCGGATAACGCCGGCCGACCTGGTCATCATCGCGACGGCAGCGAAACTGGCCGCGCTCAGCCCGCCGCGGCTGCTGATCGACACGGGCGACGAGGCGGCATTCAGCGGCCTCTGCGGCTATCACCGGGTCAGGACCGGCCCATCCCGCTACATGATGATGCAAGTGGCCACGGCGGCCTGACGGCCGGCGCAGGCGCAGAAAGAGGTGCGGACTAGTGGCACACCCGTACATGGCGAACTCGGCGCCCGGCCTGGCCGCCGAGATGCTCGCCGAGACCGGCTACGCCCGGCTGCAGGACCTGTTCGCCCAGGTGCCCGACCAGCACCGGATGAAGCGCCCGCTCGAACTGCCCGAGCGGCTGGGCTCGGAGGCGGCCCTGCGGCGGCACCTGACCGACCTGCTCGGCCGGAACATCAGCTGCGAGGACGCGCTGAGCTTCCTCGGGGCCGGCCTCTACCGGCATCACGTGCCTGCGATCTGCGACGAGGTGGCCTCCCGCCATGAGTGGCTGACCTCGGTGTGGGGCACCCCGTCCTCGGATCAGGGCCGGTTCCAGGCCTGGTTTGAGTACTCCAGCCAGCTCGGCGAGCTGCTCGACCTGGACTTTGTCGGGCTTCCGGTCTACAGCTGGGGCTGCGCCGCGGGGCACGCGCTGCGGATGGCGGCGCGGATGACCGGCCGGTCCAGGGTGCTCGTGCCGCGGGTGCTGGACCCCGAGCGGCGAGCGGTGATCGAGAACTACTGTGCCGGCGCGCAGCCCGCCCGGCGGATCGCCATCGAGACCGTGGGTTTCGGCCCGGACGGCCGGCTCGACCTGGCCGACCTGCGGGAGAGGCTGTCGGGCGACGTTGCCGCCGTCTACGTGGAGAACCCGAACTTCTTCGGCGTGATCGAGGACCAGGTCGGGGACGTGCTGGCCGCGGCGAGCGTGGTCGGCGCGGAGGTCATCGCCGGGGCAGACCCGCTGTCTCTGGGCGTGCTGGCGCCGCCGGGTGAACTCGGTGTCGGCCTCGCCGTCGGGACGCTC
>JASHUE010000095.1:0-5360 GCA_030040195.1 Streptosporangiaceae bacterium
GCCCGGCAGTTCGACGGTGTCGGTCACGGCGCCATCCTCGCCGCTAGCGCGCGCTGGCACCAGGCCCTCGCCACCGGCAGGAAGATCGCTTGCCGCGTCCGGCGGTACCCTGGGCCTTGTGCGGGAGCCCATCTCGAACCACCATCCAGACGGCCTCCTGGCCAAGCCAGCGGTCCGGCCCGACCGCTACAAGTGGATAGTCCTGTCCAACACCACGCTCGGCGTGACGATGGCGACCATCGATATCTCGATCATGCTGATCGCGCTGCCGGACATCTTCCGCGGCATCCACATCGACCCGCTCGCCCCCGGCAACAGCTTCTACCTGCTGTGGCTGATCCTGAGCTTCATGGTCGTCACCAGCGTGCTGGTGGTCAGCCTGGGCCGGCTGGGCGACATGTATGGCCGGGTCCGCATGTACAACCTCGGCTTCGTCGTGTACACGCTGTTCTCCCTGCTGCTCACGATCACCTGGTTCAGCGGTACCGCAGCGGCGATCTACCTGGTGGTCATGCGCATTTTCCAGGGCGTCGGGGCCGCGCTGCTGCTGGCGAACTCGGCGGCGATCCTGACCGACGCGTTCCCCGAGGATCAGCGGGGCATGGCGATCGGCATCAATCAGGTCGCCGCGATCAGCGGATCGTTCCTTGGCCTGGTGCTCGGCGGCGTGCTGGCGCCGATCCAGTGGCGGCTGATCTTCCTGGTCTCGGTGCCGATCGGGCTGTTCGGCACGGTATGGGCCTACCGCAAGCTCCGCGAGGTGCCTCGCCGCGGCACTGCGAAGGTTGACTGGCCGGGCAACATCACCTTCGCGCTCGGCCTGATCGGGGTCATGATCGGCATCACCTACGGCATCCAGCCGTACGGCCACTCGACCATGGGCTGGACGAGCCCGTTCGTCATCGGCTGCCTGGTCGGTGGCGTCGCCCTCCTCACCGCGTTCGCGGTGATCGAGACCAAGGTCGCCGACCCGATGTTCCGGCTGTCGTTGTTCAGGATCAGGGCCTTCACCGCGGGCAGCCTGTCGTCCCTGCTCGCCTCGATCGGGCGGGGCGGGCTGATGTTCATCCTCATCATCTGGCTGCAGGGGATCTGGCTCCCCCGGCACGGCTACAGCTTCAGCCAGACGCCGCTGTGGGCCGGCATCTACATGTTGCCGCTCACCGCGGGATTCCTGCTCGCGGGTCCCGTCTCCGGCTTCCTGTCCGACCGGTTCGGGTCGCGGCCATTCGCCTCCGGGGGCATGGTCGTTGCCGCCGGATCCTTTCTGCTGCTGGAAATGCTGCCGATCAACTTCTCGTACTGGGCGTTCGGGCTCATCTTGCTGCTGAACGGCCTGGCCATGGGCGCGTTCGCCGCGCCGAACCGGGCCGGCGTCATGAACAGCCTGCCGCCGCAGCACCGCGGTGTCGGCTCGGGGATGAACTCCACGTTCCAGAACAGCGCTCAGGTCCTGTCGATCGGCGTCTTCTTCACGCTGATGATCCTCGGGCTGTCGGCGACGCTGCCGGGCACGCTGTACCACGGGCTCGTCGCGCACGGCGTGCCGGCGCCGGTCGCGTCGTCGGCGGCTCACCTGCCGCCGGTATCGACGCTGTTCGCGGCGTTCCTCGGCTACAGCCCGGTCCAGCACCTGGTGGGCCCGGCCGTGCTGGTCAGGCTGCCCGCGCATCAGGCTGCCACGCTGACCGGGCGCGGTTTCTTCCCCGCGCTGATCTCCGGCCCGTTCGCCAGCGGCCTGCACGAGGCCTTCGACTTCGCGATCGCGGCGTGCCTCGCCGCGGCGGCGATGTCCTGGCTGCGCGGCGGCAAGTACCACTACCGGGAGCCAGCCGCGCAGGAACCGCCGTCCTCGCTGGCGCAGGACCAGCACGGGGCATCGCTCGCCCAGGGACAGTGAGCGCGGCCGGATAACGCCTTCCCGGTCCTGGCGGCGGCTGGGAGCAACGGCGTCGCGTCGAGCGCCGACCGGCCGGAGTGTAGCCTTCGTTCCCATGCCAATCGCGCGATTCAAGGACCTGTGCATCGATGCGAATGACCCGGCCCGGCTCGGCCGGTTCTGGGCGGGGGCGCTCGGGCGCGCCTTCGAGGCCAGAGATGACGGTGACGTCGTGCTGACCGGGCCATCTCGCCGGCACACGATCTGGGTTAACACGGTTGCGGAGCTCAAGACGGTCAAGAACCGAGTGCACCTGGACATCTACGCCGCCGATCTCGCGGACCTGCAGGCGCTCGGCGCGACGATCGTGGAGCCGCAGGGGACGCGGCGGTGGACGGTCATGGCCGATCCCGAGGGTGGTGAGTTCTGCGCGTTCCTGCGTCCCGAGGTCCCCGCCGAGAGGCTGCACGGCCTGGTCGTGGACAGCACGGACGCGGAGGCGCAGGCCCGGTGGTGGGCCGGTGTCTACGGAGTCGGTGTGACCAAGAACGACGGCTGGTTCACGCTCGAAGGCGTTCCCGGCATGCCGATCCTCACCATGGATTTCGTTGGCGTGCCCGAGCCTAAGACCGCGAAGAACCGCGTGCACTGGGACGTCACCGTGAGCAGCGTGACCCCGCTGGCCGAGCTTGGCGCCACGGTCGTGCGCGAGCCAGGAGGCGACATCGACTGGTACGTACTGGCCGACCCGGAGGGCAACGAGTTCTGCGCGTTCGCCGAGTGAGGACGGTGGCTATCTTCGCCCGGCTCGCCACTCAGGTCGGGCGGCTCACTTCTGCCAGCGGATCGCCGCCAGGCGCTTCGGCGTCACGTACCCGTTGTCGGCGAACCAGCGGGCCGAATCCTCGATAGCCAGCCGGGCCGGCCGGGACTTGTGCCCGATCTCCGCGCGCGCACGGTTGTCATTGAAGATCATCTTTGTCGTGGACATCCGCGCGCCCTCCAGCGGAACCCGCGGCTCCCGGCGGAGCAGGCGGCCCTCCACCAGCGCCGATGCCATGGCGGTCGGCAGCACCACGGCGCGCGGAACCTCCAGTCGCGGCACCGGCAGGCCCGAGCAGTCAGCCAGAGTCTGCAAGATCTCGCGCATGGACAAGTTCTCGCCGCCAAGGATGTAGCTGCGGCCCTTCCGCCCGTGCTCGAGCGCGGCGACGTGCCCGCGCGCCAGATCGTCCACATGGCAGACGTTCAGGGCGGTGTCGACGTAGGCCGGCATGCGGCCGTTGAGGAAGTCCAGCACGAGCTTGCCCGACGGCGTCGGCGCGCGGTCGCCGGGACCGAGCGGGAACGTCGGCAGCGCCAGGCTGACGTCGAGCCCTTCCGCGGCCGCCCGCAGCACCTCATGCTCCGCGGCGAACTTCGTCCGCTTGTAATGTCCGAACAGGTGCGCTACGTCGGCATACGCTGTCTCGTCGGCAGGCCGCCCGTCGCGGGTGTCGCGCAGCCCGAGGACGCCGACGGTGGAGGTGTAGACCATCCGCTGGCACCCGGCCGCGCTGACGGCCTCCATCACGTTCAGCGTGCCGCCGACGTTGACATCGCTGAAGATCCGCGGGTCCTTCGCCCAGAAGCGGTAGATCGCCGCCAGGTGGAAGACATACCTGGCGCCCACGCAGATCGACCGGAGCGCGGTCGCATCGCGGATGTCGGCCGTGACCTGCTCGACGTCCAGCCCGGCCAGGTTGGCGGCGTCCGCGCCGGGCTCGGTCACGGCGACGACCCTGGCGCCTTTCGCGAGCACCGCCCGGACCACGGCTGATCCGATGAAACCAGACGCGCCGGTGATCACGACCCGATCGCCCGGATCGATCGGCGCCGCCTCCGGCACCGAGCTACCGGTGCTGGCGATGCTGCTCGTGCCGGCGGCGCTGCCTGTGGCGGTGAGGCTGCCTGCGCTGGCCGGGCCGGCCTCGGGACGCGTGCCGCCGGGCCCGGACCCCGCCAGTTGCCCTCGGACGGTCAGGTCGGCCGGGGGCTGACTCGCGGCGATGTCGCGCAGCGTGCTGACCGCTGTTGCCTGGTCCTCCGTGTCCTCGGCGCCGGCCGTGACGCCGGAGCCCGCCGCTCGGTGCTGCGGCTTGCGGCCCAGGGCGTTCCGCGCCATCGTGCGGCCGAACTCGATCGCAAGTCCCGAGCCGCGGTGGGCGTCGGCCATGACGTCGTCCAACGCGGCGATGAAGTAGTCGACCTCCTCCTGCCCGCTGATCAGCGGCGGTAGCAGCTTCACGATGTTGACGTTGTCCGCCGCCACCTGGGTCAGGATCCGGTGCCGGTGGAATAGCGGTACGACTACCATCTGCGAGAACATGCCGGGTCGCAGCCGCTCGACCGCCCGGAACCGGCGGCCCGCTCCCTTCGCCTCCGGCTCGCCGAACTCGATGCCGACCATCAGCCCGAGGCCGCGGACGTCGTGGATCAGCTCGTACTTTTCAGCGAGATCGCGAAGCCCGGCCTGCAGGGCCAGGCCGGTAGCCTGGGCCCTGGCGACGATGTTCTCATCGTCGAAGGCCGCTAGCGTTGCCAGGCCGGCCACCATGGCGAGCTGGTTGCGGCCGAACGTGGTCGAGTGCTTGAGCGCGTCTTCCATTGAGTCGTACACGCTCGCGAAGATCTTCTCGGTAGTCAGCATGGCTCCGACCGGCACATAGCCGCCGGACAGCGCCTTGGAGATCGTGATGATGTCCGGCTCCAGGCCCCAGTGCTCGTGGCAGAAGAACCGTCCAGTCCGCCCGAGCCCGGTTTGCACTTCGTCGATGACCAGCAGCGTTCCGTGCCGGCGGCACAGCTCCTGGGCGGCCTTCCAGTACTCGGCCGTTGCGCAGTAGACCCCTTTGCCCTGGATCGGCTCGACGATGAAGGCCGCCGCGTCCCTTCCGGCCAGCTGGCGTTCGAGGGCGCCGAGGTCGCCAAACGGTACGGGGACGGTCTCGGGGAGCAGCGCCCCGAATCCCGACCTGAACTCCTTGCCTCCGTTCAGGGACAGGCTTCCGGTGGTCAGCCCGTGGAAGGCGTGCTCAGCGTAGAGGATCTTGGGCCGCTGCGTTGAGTGCCGGGCGAACTTGATCGCCGCCTCGATCGACTCGGCCCCGGAGTTGCAAAAGAAGACCCGGTTGATGCCGGCGTGGGACCTGGCGACCAGCTGCTCGGCGAGCAGTCCTGGCAGCAACGCGCAGTCGAGCTGGATCATGTTGGGCAGGTCCAGGTCCAGCGCCTGGTGGAGGGCAGCCTTCACGCCGGGGTGGCTGCGGCCCAGCGCGTAGACCCCGAATCCGGACAGGAAGTCGAGGTACTTGTTCCCGGCGTCGTCGTAGAGGTAGCAGCCCTCTCCCGTGACGTAGGTGCGATCGAACCCCAGAGTCTTCAGCGTCCTGGCGAGCTGACGGTTCATGTACTGCTCGTGCAGGGCGAAGTTCTCCCCGGA
>JASHUE010000909.1:0-6062 GCA_030040195.1 Streptosporangiaceae bacterium
GAGCTGGCCGAGATCCGCTCGGCCGATCTGCGCTTTACCCTGCGCGAGGCGCGCGAGTTGCTCGACGCGTCAGGAGTCGCCCTGTCAGACGCCGGGGTGGCGCTGCTGCATCAGCGCACCGAGGGCTGGGCCGCGGGCCTGCGACTTGCCGCCATCGCGCTCGCTGAGCACCCCGACCCGGAGCTGTTCGTCACCGAGTTCTCCGGCAGCAGCCGTACGGTCGCCGAGTACCTGATGGCCGAGATGCTGGATCGTCAGCCCGGCGAGGTCCGGCAGCTTCTGGTTCGCACGTCCCTGCTCGATCGGGTCAACGGCGAACTGGGCGACCTGCTGACCGACCGGCCGGGCTCGGACCGCATCCTGCTCGATCTCGAGGACGCCAACGCATTCGTCGTATCGCTGGACCCTCAACGCACGTGGTTTCGTTACCACCACCTGTTCGCCGACCTGCTGCGGCTTGAGCTACGCCGGACGCCGGCCGACCAGGTGCCCACCCTGCACCGGCGGGCCGCGGCGTGGTTCATCCAGCACGGCCACGTCGTCGACGCTATCCGGCACACTCAAGCGGCGCGCGACTGGTCAGACGCGGCACGACTGCTCGCAGACCACTCCTTCAGCCTCGCCCTCGACGGGCAGACCCAGACCATCCAGGCGCTGCTGCGGTCCTTCCCGCCGGATGCCAACCTCGACGGGCCCGATCTCGCCCTGGCCAGGGCCACGAGCGATCTTGCCCAGGGAGACCTCGACGATGCCGCCGCCCACCTCGCAGTGGCGCAGACATACGCCGAGACGGCGCCACCAGACCGCCTTCGCCGTCTCAGGGTGACCATCGCCTCACTGAAACTCTCGCTGGCGCGGCGGCGCGGCAACCTGCCCGGCGTCATGGAGCAGGTTCAGTTCCTTGCCTCCCCCATGGCCGCGGAATCCGACGACGACGTCGCCCTCGACACCGATCTTCGAGCCGTCGCACTCATGAACCTAGGAATCGTCGAGGCGTGGTCGCTGGCCAACGAGGCGAGCGAGCGCCACCTCCAGGAAGGCGCCGATCTTGCCAGGAAGATCGGACGGCCGTATCTGGAGGTCGGCTGCCTGGCCCAGCTCGCCTTCGCCTCGAAGATCCAGCCTTTCGCCACGACCCGGCGGCTCAGCCTGGAGGCGATATCGCTGGCCGAGCGGCACGGCTGGGGAGCCGAAGCTATTGTCGCGCCGGCGCTGGTGAGCCTGGCTGGCGTGATGGCCCTGACCGGTCAGTTCGACGAAGGCGAGCGGTGGCTGCAGCGCGCCCGGCAGGTGCTGCAGTCAGACAGCGGGCCCGGCATCGGCATCTTGCTGCGGCTTGCCGCCGGCATGCTCAGCGCAGGCCGGAGACGGCACGAGGAGGCGCTCGCCGAGTTCAGCGCGGCCGAGCAATTGCAATTGCAACTCGCCGGCCCGCACGCGCTTGAGAATCAGCTCAACGGATGGAAGATAGCCACCCAGGCTCGTGTCGGGCTGCTGGCCGAAGCCCGGGCGTCGCTTGAGGCTCTTGACGGCGACCGGGCGAGGTCAGGCGACATCCTCAATGCCGGGGCCGTCATCTGCCTGGCGGAGGGCAAGCCCGCTGAAGCTCTGGATCTCCTGCAGGGCGTTATTGACCGAACGGCACCGGTTACTGGCTACATAACGGTTACCCAGGCGCTGGTGCTGGCCGGCCTCGCCTGCCGTGAGCTGGGCGACGAGCGCGCGGCTGTCCGGGCCGCCGAACGCGCGCTAGCGCTCGCCGAAGCAGACCGGTTGATCTTGCCGTTCGCCATGTCCGGCTCGGCGGAGCTGCTCGAGGCCGTCCGGCCGCACGAGACGGCGCACGCCGCGCTGCTCGCCGACGTCCTTGACGTCGTCCGGGGCTCCTCATTGCCGCCGGTAGCGGAGGCATCGACCCACGCCGATCAACTCAGCCCAAGCGAGCTCAGGGTGCTGCGCTATCTCCCGACGAACCTGTCAAGGCGCGAGATCGCAAGCGAGCTGTCCGTCTCGGTGAATACCGTCAACACGCACGTGCGCAACGTCTACGCCAAGCTCCAGGCCCGGGACCGATCCTCCGCCGTGCAGCGCGCGCGGGAACTTCGGCTGCTTTCAGGCGGTGGTGGGTGGTAGTTGCTCGTCACCCGCGTGGCGCGCGACGCGGCTTATGCCGCGGGTCCGCCGGCCGCCAGGCGCATCATGTCGGTGTCGAGGTCGATGCCGACCTCGGTTCCGCCGGCGCTGCCGTATTCGTGCTGGTAGCTCTCCCACGACGCGTCCCTGATCTTCCGGGCGAAGCCGCTCTCCATCAGCAGCACGAACTCCACCGCGGCCCGGTCGATGCGCTTGTTCAGGCCAGGGTCACCCCAGTCCTCGGGTGCCGCGAACAGCGAGGTCGGGACGGCCAGCGCGCGCAGGTACGCGAACATGGGCCGGACCTGATCGTCGATGACCAGAGCGTGCCGCGCCGTCCCGGCCGTCGCGGCGAGCACGACGGGCCTGGCGATGATCAGGTCATCATCGAGGATGTGGAAGAACGAGGTGAACAGGCCGCTGGGCCCGGCCTTGTAGACCGGTGTGCTGGCGATGATCCCGTCGGCTTCGCCGAGGGCCGAGATCGCCGCCTGGAGCCTCGGGGTGGTCAGCTGCGACACCAGCGCGGTGGAGATGTCGGCCGCGAGCTCGCGCAGCTCGATGACGCCCGGCGTCACCGTCTGGGCGTGGCAAGCCGCGAGCTCACAGACCCGGTCGGCGATGCGATCGGCCAGCAGCCGGGTTGAAGAAGGATCGCTGGTTCCGGCGCTGACGACCGCTAGCTTGAATGGCTGCTGCGCGGGACTGTTCACGGGCGAGTTCCTCCAGGTTTCGCGGCTGCTCTCGGCATCATCGCCATCACAGGTCCGGGTATTCGGACCGGGGCTCGGCAGTGGCGTCCTGATAGGGGGAGCCGCCGGTGAGGTTGTCGCCGCGGTTGGCGTTCGGGCGCGGCTGGCGCGGCGGCTCATCCCCGTACCTGGCGCGGACCAGGCTGGCGTGGGTGGGAGCCTCGGGCGTCTGCGGGTCCTGCCTGGCCTCGGTCTCCTTGCGCAGCACCGGCACCACCTCGCCCCCGAGCAGGTCAAGCTGATCCAGCACCGTGGTCAGCGGCAGGCCCGCGTGGTCCATCAGGAACAACTGGCGCTGATAGTCCCCGAAGTACTCGCGGAACGTCAGCGTCTTGTCGATGACCTCGGCCGGGCTGCCCACCGACAGCGGCGTCAGCTCCATGAACTCCTCCATCGAGGGGCCGTGCCCGTATACCGGCGCCTCGTCGAAGTACGGCCGGAACTCCCGCTTGGCATCCTGGGAGTTCCTGGCCATGTACGCCTGGCCGCCGAGGCCGACGATCGCCTGCTGCTCCGTGCCGTGGCCGTAATAGGCGTAACGCTGCCGGTAGAACCCGATCAGGCGGACGTAGTGGTCTTTGGGCCAGAAGATGTTGTTGGCGAAGAATCCGTCCCCGTAGTACGCGGCCTGCTCGGCGATCTCGGGCGTGCGGATCGAGCCATGCCACACGAACGGCGGCACGTCGTCGAGCGGCCGCGGGATGGAGGTGAAGCCCTGCAGCGGAGTGCGGTATTTCCCCTGCCAGTCCACGACGTCCTCGCGCCACAGGCGATGCAGCAGGTTGTAGTTCTCCAGCGCCAGCGGAAGGCTCTGCCGGATGTCCTGGCCGAACCAGGGATACACCGGCGCGGTGTTGCCCCGCCCGAGCATGAGGTCCATCCGTCCCTTGGACAGGTGCTGGAGCATCGCGTACTCCTCGGCGATACGCACCGGGTCGTTGGTCGTGATCAGCGTCGTCGCCGTGCTCACGGTCAGCCTCTTGGTAGTGGCCGCGATGAACGCCAGCAGCGTTGTCGGCGAGGATGAGAAGAACGGTGGATTGTGATGCTCGCCGATCGCGAATACGTCCAGTCCCACCTCCTCGGCCTTCTGCGCGATCCGCACGATCGCCTGGATCCGCTCCGCCTCGCTTGGCGTCTCGCCGGACACCGGATCCCTGGTGATATCGCTAACCGAGAAGATCCCGAATTGCATCTAAGGCCTCTCTGACTTCCCTCGCCGGCTGGCGAGGTCCCAGCGCCCGCCTTGCGCCGCGCGCCAAAGCTATACACGCCTGCCTGTGCCTCGTCAGCCGGGCGGCCCGGCCGCGGGCGCCCCAGGCGTCCCGTCGGCGTAGTCACAGGTTCCGTCCGTCTGGAACTGGCGGGCCGCCCGGACAACTTCAGCGCCGAGCTTGCGCAACTGGGCACCGACCGCTTCGTCCTTGAGGTGCCCGTCAGGGTCGAATGACTGCCAGGACTGGGACACCGGCAGGACGAGCGGCACGCTCCAGCCGCGCAGCGACCTGGCGATGAATTCCATAGTGTTCACGGCCTGCAGGCCCTGGACCCCGCCGGCGGTCGTGATCAACCCGATCGGCTTATTGGACAGGTACGCCGGCTCGCGGTCGCCCAGCAAGATCAGCCAGTCCAGCGCGTTCTTGAATGAACCGCTGACCGATCCGTGGTAGGTCGGGGTCGACCAGATCAGCGCGTCGCAGTCGTAGACGGCATCGGCGAAGCGGAGCGCGGCCGGCGGTGGCGCGTGTTCGGCGCTGTACAGCGGGAGGTCAAGATCCCGCACCCAGATCGGCGTGACATCGGCCCCGCTGGCGGCCGCGCCGTCGAGGGCGACCTGCAGCGCGGTGCGGCTGGTCGATGCCGCACGAAGCGAGCCGCCCACTCCGGCTACTCGCACCGTTCTTACCATTACGTCCTCCTGTCGCCGACGCCTGCCCGAGGTGCCCTGCTCATGTGGTCGTTACCGTGCCCCCGACCGGAGGCAGCGCAACATCGGCCGATTCGACGTCCCAATTGCAGCACGAACTGGGCGCGAGCGGTGCCGGCCTGGGTGGGGCCGGACCCGCAGGGATGCCAGGCGGCTGCACGGGGAGACGAACATGAGGGGCGGTCTGGCGGCGGCCGGGCTCGATCGCCAGACTTGAGATCGGGATGCCGCCATGGCCAGCGGGACACAGTAGCCGATGGCGAGGTGCGCGCGGCCCGCCGCGGACTCGCCTTCCGTGACGAAAGGTCGCTGCATGTCCGTGCCACGTCGGGGTGATCAGGTGCCGGCTGCAGGCGGGGATCAGCAGGCGGGCAGTACCGGCAGCCAGCCAGGTACCCGGCAGTCCCAGGCTTCGGCGGGCGCGCCGCATGCGGGCTTCGCCTTGCTCCTGTTGTTGGCGATGGCGCAGTTCATGACCGTGCTGGACTTCACCATCGTCAACGTCGCGCTGCCCTCCATCCAGAAGGACTTGCACGTCGCCACGACGACGCTGCAGTGGCTGATCAGCGGCTACGCGGTCGCCTTCGGCGGGTTCTTGCTGCTAGGGGGGCGGCTGGCCGACGTCTACGGCAGGGCCAGGCTGTTCCGGATCGGCCTGGTCCTGTTTGTCGCGGCGAGCATCTCCGGTGGTCTCGCGGTCGAGCCGGGCCTGCTGATCGTGTCCAGGGTCGTGGAGGGAATCGGCGCGGCCATGCTGGCACCCGCAGGCCTGTCCCTGCTGGTCACCAGCTGGCCTGGGGAGCGGGAACGCAGCCGCGCCCTGGGCACCTACGGCGCGGTCGTATCGGCGGGCTTCGCGTCAGGCGCGATCCTCGGGGGCCTGCTAGTCGAGCTCACCTGGCGGCTGGTTTTCTTCGTCAACGTCCCGGTCGGGATCGTCTTGCTGGCTGCCTCCATGCGGCTGCTACCGCCGGACTCCCCGGCGCGCAGCAGGCAACTGGACGTTCCGGGTGCGGTGACCGCCACGGCCGGGGTCGGCTTGCTGGTCTTGGCCGTCGTGCGGGCGGGTGACAACCTGCACTCCACCCAGCCCGCGGTGCTGGCTGCGGCCGCGATCATCATTCTGGCCGCGTTCGTGGTCCGAGAGCGGCGGACCCAGGCGCCGCTGCTCAACCTGGCGCTGTTCAAGGATCGCGGTATCACCGGAGCCAACCTGACACTGATCGCGTTCGGCGCGGCTAACGCTGCCC
>JASHUE010000910.1:0-5051 GCA_030040195.1 Streptosporangiaceae bacterium
GGAAGACCGTGCCGGCCTGGGCGCGCAGTTCGTTGATCCGGTTGTGGCTCTTGACCAGAAACTCCGCGTCCCCGGTGGCGAGCGCCTCGTCGATGAGCAGGATCTCCTGGCGCTTGGCGGCCGCAATGGCGAACCGAAGGCGCGAGCCCATGCCTGAGGAGTACGTCTTCATCGGCAGGTCGATGAAATCTCCCACGCCCGAGAACTCGACGATCTCGGGGTAGCGGCGCTTGGTCTCCTGCTTGGTCATACCCATGGCCAGGCAGCCGAGGATGACATTGCGCTCGCCGGTAAGGTCGTCCATCAGCGCGGCGTTGACGCCGAGTAGCGACGCCTGGCTGGCCGTGTAGACGTTTCCCAGCTCGGGCGGAAGCAGGCCGGCGATCGCGCGCAGCAGGGTCGACTTGCCCGACCCGTTCCTGCCGATGATGCCGATCGCGTCCCCGCGATAGGCGACGAAGGACATGCCGCGGATCGCGTGCACCTCCCGGATCGACGCCCGGGTCTTGCGGCCCAGCAGCCTGAGCAGCACGGTCGCTGCCGTGCCCTTGTCGCCGCCACCGCCGTAGACCCGGTAGACGACGTGCAGGTCGTCGACGACCACCATCGGATCAGCCACGGCCGTACCTCGTCTCAGCCCACCAGAAGTACACGAAGCCGACCACGAGCGCAAAGATCGACCAGCCGGCGGCGTAGTACCAGGTCTCAGCGGTGCTGATGATCGCCGCGCAGTGCGCGCTCAGGAGATGCTCCGCGTTGGTCGTGCCTGGCCACTTGTTACACAGGGCCTGGTTGTAACGGGCGGCGCCCGGCATGCTCTCGCGCGCAGTCTTGAGCAGCGCGTAGCGCATCAGCGTGATGTACAAGGCGGCCGGGTTGAGCTGGAGCAGCGCTATGACCCCTGGGTGCCGCTCGCCGAAATGCGTCCTGGCCAGCGTGGCGATGCTGAACAGGACGAGCGACAAATACATCCACGTGCGCAGGAGGAACGGCAGCAACTGGCTGAAGTCGTTGAGCTGCGAGCCCACCCGCGCCACAAACAGCCCGGCCCCGACATTGAAGATCGACTGCAGCAGCAGCGCGGGAATGACCAGCAGCCAGTACCAGGTCACCGGCTCGCCGCGGAACAAGATGATGACGACCAGCACCACCATCGAGATCAGCAGCTGCTCCAGCTCGATGATCACGTAGGCGAGCGGCAGCGCGGCCCGCGGGAACTGGAGCGCTCGGATCAGCGGCAGGCTCTCGGTGATGACCTTCGAGCTCGACAGGAAGGCGCGCTGCGTGAAGTTGAAGACGAAGACACCGACGACCAAGAACGAGAGGTAGTCATCAACGCCCCTGCTGGTATCGAGCAGGACGCCGAAGATCAGCCAGTAGACCCCGACGTTCAGCAGCGGCGTGAGCACCTGCCAGATCTGGCCAAGTTTGGCCTCGGTGTACATGGCGATGTTGCGAGCCGTTGCGAACGCGATGATGAAATGGCGCCGCATCCATAGCTGCCGGATGTAGCTGAACGCGGGCGGGCGCTGAGCGCTCGGCAGCAGCCCGTGCCGCAGCGCGTACTCCGATAGCACAGGAGCGTCGGCATCGAGGTCGGCGATGCCAACGTCGCCGCCGAGAAGCTGGCCGGGCGCGGCCAGCCTGCCCGAGTCCGGATCTCGCCTGGCCTTGGCACCCAGCCTGGGCTTCAGGTCGCTCAACCTGTGCTCCTGACGGAGAACGAGCTATGCCGGGCACCTTTCACGCGGCGACTGTACCACCACGACAGTTGTGAGGTACAACTGTTGCTGTGGCCAACAGCGTGCCTGACGACACCCAGCTTGAGCAGCTCCTAACCCAGCTGCTACGTGCGGTATCCCCTGCTTTCGCGGCCGCGAGACCCGATGACGGTGCCGTCCATCCCGTCCCGGCGGTGCTGACCGGCAGTTCATCGTCAGCGTATGCGGCACGAGACGATGCCGGAGCCAGCCACGCCGATCCCGGCGGGCCGGGTCTGACGTTGGCTCACGACGCCAAGCTGCCCTCGGTATCGGGATCGGAGGCACGCGCGCTCATTGAGCTGATGTCCGCCCGCGGCATCGCGCAAGGCGAGCTGGCCGGCTTGCTCGGGCTCGAGAAGAGCACGGTCAGCAGGCTCGCCGCCGGGCTGGAGCGGAAGGGCTGGGTGCGGCGCGGGCGGGACGAGCTTAACCAGCGCTACGTCAGGCTGTACCTGACGCCTGAGGGCGCGGTCATCGCAGCGCGGGTCCTGGGCGCCTGGCATTCCCGCCAGGCGCGGATCCTGGCCGCCCTGTCTGACGACGAGCGGGCGGGCCTGTCGGCGGGGCTTCGCGGTCTCGTGCGGGGTCTTGTGGCCGAGGGCCTGCTCACCGGGTCAGCCGATCACGATTAGTGACCGGTCGCTGCCTCCGCCGGCTGGTCGCCGGTGAGCAGGGACCTCAGATGCGGGTGCCCGGTTTCCGGTAACGCGCCGCCGGGCATCCCGCACGCAGCGGTACTTCCACTGTGGCGTCGCGGGCATCGGGGCGGTTGCGGAGGGGGGTGAGGGCGACGGGTACCGTGCTCCTTCCATATGCGCCCGCAAGCGTCGCGGTCGCGCGTCAGCGCCTTACCGCCGATCTGGTGGAGGCCGGGATCGTGAATGCGGCAGTCCGGGACGCAGCCTTGGTCGTCAGCGAGCTGCTCAGCAACGCCATCCGCCATGCCCAGCCGCTGCCCGGCGCTAGCCTGCAGGTTGTCTGGGCAGTAGACGACGGCTTGGTCGAGGTGGCGGTGAGCGACGGCGGCTCGCCTACCAGGCCGCAGCCCACGCACGCGTCGGTATCTGCCCTGGGCGGCCGGGGCCTGGACATCGTGGATTACCTGTCCCGCCGGTGGGGCGTGCGCGCGGACGACACGGGTCTTACGGTCTGGGCAGTGCTCGCGGCACCCGCCAGCCGGAACCGGGCCGAGCGGGTCGGCTCTCCGGCTGGTTAGCTGCCTGGCTTTTACCTACTCGTGGTGCGTACTCCGGCATCAACTGGTGATACTCCCTGAAGGCGCGTGCCCCCTGGGATTGAATCGGCCGGCATTCGTACGGTACGGGCGAGGCCAGCGGTCTGCAGGGGCCAGGCCCGCCGGCGGCAGCGGCGGCGCCCGCCGGGGCGATGGTGCCAGCAGGGGGGAATGTGGGTCACACGAGGGGCGCGGATAGTGAGGCCGGGCACCTGCGGACGGTGCTGGTCCACAGGCCAGGGCTCGAACTGCAGCGGATGACTCCCCGGCATCGAGAGCGCCTGCTCCTGCGCACCTTGCCCTGGGTGAGCCGGGCCAGGCAGGAGCACGATCTGTTCTGCCAGGCCCTGCGCGATCAGGGCGTCGAGGTCCTGTACCTGACCGAGCTGCTGCAGGACTCGCTGGAATATCAGGCAGCCAGGGACGAGGCGATCGGCCTGACCGTGGCTGACGCCGGGCTCGGTGACGAGCTGAGGAGCCAGCTGCGAGAACATCTGGAAGCCCTCGGACCGGAGGCGCTCGCGCAGGTGCTGATCGCAGGGCTGACCCCGCACGAGCTGAAGCTCGGCCACGGCGTGGTGTTCGAACTGCTCGACCGCCACGACTTCGTCCTCGATCCGCTGCCCAACCTGATCTTCACCAGGGACTCAAGCCTGTGGATAGGCGACCGCGTGGCGGTGGCGAGCCCAGCCGCCGAGCCACGTCGGCGTGAGGCGGGCCTGGCTGGCGTCGTTTACCGAAATCATCCGCGGTTCGCGGGCACGAAATGGCTCTACCGACCCGAGCTCGAGCACCTTGACGGCGGCGACGTCTTGCTGCTGGCTCCCGGAGTGATCGCGGTAGGTGTCGGCGAGCGCACCACGCCAGCGGGCACTGAGCGCCTGGCCCGCCACCTATTCGAGGCAGGACTGGCGCACTGCGTACTGGCGGTGCCGATGAGCCAGCAGGGTGCTGCTGGCTACCTGGATACGGTCTGCGCCATCGTCGACCATGACGCGGTCGTCATGCATCCTGCCGTGGCCTACACCCTGACCGCTCACGCGATCACGGCCAGGCCCGACGGCATGCGAGTTTCCAGGGCCCGGCCCTTCCTGGAGGCGGCCGCCCAGGCGATGGGGATCACGCGGCTGCGCGTAATCGACACCGGTACCGAGCCGGACGGCTTCCGCGACCAGTGGGACGACGGCGGCAACGTGCTGGCCGTCGCACCCCGGCTGGCCATTTCCCACGAGCGGAACTCGCTGACCAACGCCCGCCTCGAGGAGGCCGGCATCCAGGTCATCCGGGTGCCTGGCAGCGAGCTTGTCAGCCTGCGAGGCGGCCCCCGGTGCATGTCCTGCTCAATCAGCCGTGATCCGGTCGCATCGCGGGACGATCAGCTCTCGCGCGACGGATATGAGGACGTGTCGCGATCCCTGTTCAGGGAGACACTCGTGCCGACGGGTGTCGACGAGGTGACGGGACCGATGCCCGCATGGCCCGAGCCCCGGGTCCCCGCAGTTGCCGGGATCGCCGCCGACCATAGCTGAAAGTCCGGCTCCGGCGCCCGGCGACCCCGCCCGGCCACGGGACCAGAGCCAACGACAGGCATGGCAAAGCGGTAGGGCTGGCCTCGGCCAGCTGAGAGTGGCGTGCCTATCTGTTGCTGCGGCGAGCCGACCGACGGCCGACCCGGAAGACGCCGAGCGCGAGGGCTACCACGAAGATGATCACGCCGATCAGGAACAGCCACATAATGAAGTGGATCACTATGAGGGCTACCCAGATAACAACGATCGCTGCCGCGATCAGCATCAGGAGGCGAAGCATACGTACACGGTACGTGCAACTGGCGGCCGTTGTCAGCACGGGTGAGCGCGCCTGCGCCGCCTGGATGTGCCACCGCGGGCTTCCGCGGCCTCGTGGGGCCTCCTTCTCGCCGGCGCCCGGAACAGAGCGGGATTCCCCTATCGGCTGATTTGAGCGATTCAGATGGCCTGATCCGGCCAGAAACGGTCCATTAGGGCGTGCAGGGCCGCCATCTAGCCGAGATCGTCGCGGACCAGGTAGTGTGC
>JASHUE010000911.1:0-5624 GCA_030040195.1 Streptosporangiaceae bacterium
ACGTCGGCCGCGGTACCGCCGAACCCCGCCGATCCCTGGTGCATCAGCACCTGAGCATGCGGCAGGCTGAAGCGCTTGCCCCGGGTTCCGGCACACAGCAGGAACTGGGCCATGCTCCCGGCGAGCCCGAGTGCCAGCGT
The DNA here is from genome assembly GCA_030040195.1 of Streptosporangiaceae bacterium. Lineage (GTDB taxonomy): Bacteria > Actinomycetota > Actinomycetes > Streptosporangiales > Streptosporangiaceae > JAJYUU01. Next base: position 141 of record JASHUE010000911.1, read on the forward strand.
GCTGACGTCGTTAGGGATCAGACGCATCGTGTCGTAAATCGCGAGCCCGGCGCTGACCGAGCCGCCCGGCGAATTGATGTAGAGGCTGATGTCACCGCGCGGGTCTTCGGCCGACAGGAGCAGCAACTGCGCGCAGAGCCGGTTCGCCACCCGGTCGTCCACCTCGGTGCCGAGCACGATGATGCGCTGGTAGAGGAGCCTGGTTATCAGCTGATCATCGAGCGTCCCTGCGGCAATGGTGGGCTCGCCAACGGCAGCACGCATGCTCTTCCTGCTTTCGGCTTCATGGCTGGATCGTGATCGCACGACTCCACAATGGTTCGCGCAGGTCAGGGCGGCCAAATGAATCTGCTATCAGCAGACGGGCCGGACCTATGCCGGCAGTGGCCGGTCGCCGACGATGTGCTTCATGACCAGCGTCGAGGTCAGTCGCTGCACGCCCGGCAGCGCGGTGAGCTGCTGGTCGTAGAGCTGCTGATATGCGCCGAGGTCGGCCGCCAGAACGCGCAGCAGGTAGTCGGGATCACCGAACAGCCGCTGCGCCTGCAGCACCTGCGGGATCGCGGCGACGGCTCGCTCGAATCCGGCGACGGTGTCGCGGTCTTCCTGGCGCATCGTGACGAACACCAGCGCCTCGAAGCCCAGACCGAGCGCGGCCGGGTCGACGATGGCCCGGTAGCCGCGGATTACGCCTGCCCGTTCCAGCTCGCGCACGCGGCGGTGGCAGGGCGAGACGCTCAGCCGCACGCGAGCGGCCAGGTCGGTGATCGTGAGCCGGCCGTCCTGTTCCAGCTCAGCAAGAATCTTCCGGTCAATGGCGTCTATCCCGAAGAACTTACTTCTAGTCACCTCCAGAGCGCAAATTCCAGGAACACTTTCGGGCTGAACTGACCTAGCGTTTCCGGTGAGGACGGACCTGGCCCAGCAGGGGCCGGCGCGCGAAAGCGGGGCCGGAGCAATGACTGGAAGCGCGATCGCGGCGTTCCTGGCAGTAGACCTGCTGCTGGTGCTGACCCCCGGTGCCGACTGGGCCTACGCGATCGCGGCCAGCGTCGGCGGCCGGCCTGTCCCGGCGGCCGTCGGCGGCCTGGTCGCCGGCTATGCCGGGTACACCGTGCTGGTCATGACCGGGCTCGCGGTGATGCTCGCGCGAGCGCCCGGCCTGCTGACCGGGCTCACGATTGCGGGCGCCGGATACCTCGTGTGGCTCGGCGCCGGCACTCTCGCCGGTCATCGCGCTCTAGTCCCGTCGGCCGGCGGCGCAGGCAGTGCTAGCGGCGGCACGGCCTCCGCACCGGGAGCCCAGTCGCGCTGGCGCGCAGCCGCGCGGGGCGCGGCAGTGAGCGGGCTGAACCCTAAGGGCCTGCTGCTCTACGTCGCCCTGCTACCGCAGTTTGCGCGCCCCAGCGCGGGCTGGCCGATCGAGGCCCAGATCGGCCTGCTCGGCGTGCTGCACATGAGCGACTGCGCGCTCGTCTACTCGGCCGTGGCCGCGCTCGCCCGCGGGCTGCTGCGCGGGCGTGCAGCCGCGACCCGCATCTTCGCCCTGACCTCGGGCGCGGTGATGATCACGGTGGGAGCGGCCCTGCTGATCGAGAGGCTGACGCGAATCGGCGTCCTGCGGTAGCCGCGGCTAGGCGCGAGACGGCGCCGCTACCCCCTCGACACCGGCAAGTGCCACAAGGCAGTCTTGACCCTCATGAAATTTCTTATCTCCGCGGACATGGAAGGCGCGACCGGGGTCACCTGGCCTGGTGACGTGGAGCCGGGCACTGAGCAGTGGCAGCGCTGCCGGCGGATGTTCACCTCCGACGTGAACGCCGCCATCGCCGGGTTCTTCGACGCGGGCGCGGACGAGGTGCTGGTCAACGAGGCTCACTCGACGATGCGTAACCTCCTGCTCGAGGAGCTCGACACCAGGGCGGTGATGCTCACCGGCCGCCACAAGGACCTGAGCATGGTCGAGGGCATCCAGGACGAGTCGGTCCAGGCGGTGGCATTCCTGGGTTATCACGCTGCCGCCGGCGCCGAGGGCGTCCTCGCTCACACCTATCTCGCCAACTCGATCACCAGCGTGCGGGTCAACGGCGAGACCGGCAGCGAGGGCCGGCTCAACGCGCACGTGGCGGCCGAGTTCGGGGTTCCGGTGGTCCTGGTCACCGGGGACGACCGGACCTGCACGGACGCGGCCGGCTACGCACCGCAGGCGCTGGCCGTCGCGGTCAAGGACTGCGTCAGCCGGTACGCGGCCGTCTGCCGGCCGCCGCAGCAGACCGCCGCCGCCATCACCGCCGCCGCGGCCCAGGCGGGAAAGCTGGCCGGACGCCAGGCGCCCGCCGACCCGCCGGCTGGCGGCTACACCGTGGAGATCGAGGTCGACTCCGCGCAACTCGCGCAGGCCGCTGCGATCGTGCCGACTGTGCGGCGGACCGGCGACCGCACGGTCAGCTACCAGAGCCAGACGGCGTGGGACATGATCCGCTGCTTCAAGACGGTCACGACGATGATCACCGCCGCGATGGAGCAGAAATTTGGCTGAGCGCCGAGCAGGACCCACGGCAGGCGAGCAGGGCACGGCCCGTGCCGAGCAGGAAGCGGTCGCCTTCGCCTCCGACTTGATCCGCATCGACACGACCAACCGCGGCGGCGGTGTCGGTCAAGAGCGCCCGGCGGCCGAGTACGTGGCCGAGCGGCTCGCGGAGGCCGGCCTGGAGCCGGTCCTGCTGGAGTCGGCCCCAGGCCGCGCCAACGTGGTGGCCAGGATCGCGGGCGAGGACCCGTCGGCGGACGCGCTGCTCGCGCACGGTCACCTGGACGTGGTTCCGGCCGAGCCGGCCGACTGGGCCAGGCACCCGTTCGGCGGCGAGATCGCCGACGGCATGCTGCACGGCCGCGGTGCGGTCGACATGAAGAACGCCGACGCGGTCCTGGTCGCCGTGGCCCGGCATCTCGCCCGCGCCGGCGTGCGGCCGCGCCGGGATGTCGTGCTCGCGTTCACGGCGGACGAGGAAGACACCGCCGCCTACGGTGCGGGGTGGCTGGTGGAAAACCATGCCGGCCTGTTCGACGGCTGCACCGAGGCGATAGGCGAGTCGGGCGCGTTCACCTTCCATGCCGGGAACGAGGTGCGTCTGTACCCGGTGGCGTCCGCGGAGCGGGGCACGGCCTGGCTGAAGCTAACCGCGCGCGGCCGGGCCGGCCACGGCTCGAAGGCTAATGCCGACAACGCGGTGGCGAAGCTGGCTCACGCCGTCACGCGGATTGCCGACCATCGGTGGCCGGTGCGGCTCATTCCTACCGTCCGCGCCGCGATCTCGGCGCTCGCGCAGTCGGCCGGCGTGGCCCCGGCCGAACTCGAGGACGAAGCCGCGGTCGCCCGCACGCTCAGCCGGATCGGCCCGGCCGCCGTGCTGGTCGCCAACACGATCCGCAACAGCGCCAACCCCACCATGCTGGCCGCCGGCTACAAGGTGAACGTGATCCCGGCCGAGGCGACTGCGTGTGTGGACGGTCGGATGCTGCCGGGGTACGAGGCGGAGTTCGAGGCGGCTCTGGACGAGCTGACCGGCCCGGACGTGAACTGGGAATTCCTGCATCGCGAGGTGCCGCTCGAGGCTCCGATCGACGCGCCGATCGTGACGGCGATGACGGACGCTCTGCTAGCCGAGGATCCGGGCGCGCAGGTCGTGCCGTACTGCATGAGCGGCGGCACGGATGCGAAGCAGTTCTCCCGGCTCGGCATTGCCGGATACGGCTTCACGCCGCTACGGCTGGCGCCCGACTTCGACTACTACGAGATGTTCCACGGCGTCAACGAGCGGGTTCCGGTTGCCGGAGTGGAGTTCGCGGTGCGCGTGGTCACACGCTTCCTGACCGCCGCATGAACGGGAGAGCCGGGCGCCGGCCAGCCACGACCTCGGCGTGGCCTGGAACATCGCCGATAGGGTCGCGGTCATGTACCTGGGGCGGATCGTCGAGACCGGGCCGGTGAGCGAGGTGCTGCTCCGCCTCCGCCACCCCTGCACCCAGGCGCTGATCTCGGTGCTCCCGGCACTGCCCGGCGAAGGAGCGTCCACCAGCCTCATCGCCTGTCATCTGGCCGACCTTGACCAGTCAGCGCTGCTGGCGCCCAGCGAGCCATACCGGCAGGGAGCCTCATGACGGCCGGGGCGGCCGGATCGGGACCTGCGGACGGCGGGCCGTGCTCACTAGCCAGGCCGCCAGCGTTGCGGCCGGGAGACCGGGTTGCGGTGCTGTCCGCGAGCAGCCCGGCCAATCAGGCTGAGCTCGCAGCCGGCCTGGACGCGCTGCGGTTCGCGGGCCTGGAGCCGGTGGTCTATCCGAGCGCCACCGACGACGGCAGCACGCGCAGCTATCTGGCCGGCGACGACAAGCTGCGGTCCGGTGACCTGTCCGCGGCGCTCGCCGATCCGGCCATCGCCGGGATCATCTTTGCCACCGGCGGTTACGGCGCGCAGCGCACCCTGGCCGCACTGGACTGGGACACCCTGGCCGGCCTGCCGCCGAAGGTGCTGGCCGGCTACTCGGACGTGACCGCGATCCTGGAGGCGTTTGCGGCCAGGCTCGGCTGGGCCAGCCTGCACAGCCCGATGGTCACCTCCTCAGGTGACACCGCGCATTACTCGTTCGGGTCGCTGCTGCGCGCGCTCATGCGCCCCGATCAGGCCCTGATCACGCAGTACCCGGGGGCGGTCACGCTGGCTGGCGGCGTCGCCCGCGGGATCACGCTGGGCGGCAACCTGACGTTGCTCGCGTCGTCGGTCGGCACCGACACCTCGCTGCCCGCGCGCGGCGGCGTCCTGCTCGTCGAGGAGGAGCACGAGGACCCGTACCGGGTCGACCGCATGCTCACCCAGTTGCGACGCAGCGGCTATCTGGACGGGGTGGCCGGGATCATCGGCGGGACGTTCACCGGCTGCGGCGAGCCCGCGCTGATCGAGGACATCCTCACCGAGCGACTCGGTGACCTCGGAGTACCACTCGTCGCCTGGGCCAACGTCGGCCACGGCGGGCACCAGCAGGCCTACCCGATCGGCATCGCCGCCGAACTGGACGCCGACGCCCGTACCCTGCGCCTGCTTGACCCGCCGCTACGCATGGGCAGCTAGGTGGCGAGGGCGCTCTGCGGGAACGGGATCTTGTCGTACACGTCCAGCAGCAGGGGTTCCTGCCCGCCCGCCATTTTTCCTCGCCCCGCTCTGCAACCTCCTGACCGGCTCGGGCGCTGTATCCGGTCGAGAGTGAGGACAGGGCGATCCGCCCGGCCGCCAGGAGAGAGGTGTCGACGCGCATGACGCCCGCTGACCGAGAGGAATTCGTCAGCTTCGCGACGGCCGTCGCGCCCCGGCTGCGGCGTACCGCCTACCTCATGTGCGGGAACTGGCACACTGCCGAGGACCTGACCCAGACCACGCTGACCAAGCTGTTCGCCTCGTGGGACCGGATCAGACGCCATGAAGCACT
>JASHUE010000912.1:0-10840 GCA_030040195.1 Streptosporangiaceae bacterium
GCCTACGGTTCCGTCAACAACATCACCATCGATCCGGACATCCCGTTGCAGTGGGTCGAGTCGCACGGCCGGTGGGGCCGGCTCACGATCACCGAGGTCCCCGCCCATGCCTACGAGGCAGGAGGCTATCTCGCCTCCGTCAGCTGCACGTCGCTGATGTCGTGCGTGGCGGTCGGCTATTACCTTCCTGGCCCCGCGGACCAGGCCATGGAAGTTGTCCGCAGTGACGGGAAGTGGCGGCGAGGCGAGGAGATCCGCATCGACAAGACTCAGACCACCCTGGACGCGGTCAGCTGCACGCCATCGCTGTGCGTCGCCGTCGGACAGTACTACAGCTTCCTACGGAGTCTTGCCCTGAGCGAGGCGGGCGGCCGGCTTTTCGGTACGTCCGCGGACATCCCGCTGCCAGGTAACGCGATGCCCGCTGAGCCGAACAATGCGCAGGAAACCGAGCTTACGGCCGTGTCCTGCCTCGGCAAGGGCTGGTGCGCCGCCGTCGGCAATTACATCAGCCGGTCCTCCGACAACCCGACCGGAATGGCGACGACACGCGAGCTGAAGTAACCGTCGAGGGGCGACGCCTGGCTGCGCCCTGAGACTCCAAGCGGCCCTCGCGCTTGGTCAGCGCTGACCCGGATACTGTTTCAACTGGCCGGCGCACAGGAGGCTGCACATGGCAGACGAGGTCTTCCGCAGGCTGTTCGACGATGCGTCGCTGTTCCCGCCCGCCTCGCTGGCGATGCCCGACGCGGTTGCCGGTCATCTGCGGCACCAGCAGGCCTGGTACAGCGAGATGTCGGGCCCGTTCGTCTGCCCCGATACCAAGATCACCCAGCTGTCGGCCGCCCTGACCGCCGCTAGCGTCGCTGAACTGGACCTCGCGCTCGTGCTGCCGAACGGCGCCGACAGCCTCGACGCCGCCGTCGACGCGGCGTTCGCGGATCCCCGGCTCAGGCTGCGGGCGGTGGAACTTCCCGTCGACCGGCAGATAGCTGACACCGAGACGGCCGTCGCAACGCTCATCACCCGGCTAGACGCGACGCCGCTCGCCGGAGCGGCCGCATTCGCGGAGATACCGGCCGCCCAGCTGACCTCCGACGCCGTTCGCGCCCTATCCGAGCACCGATACTCGGCCAAGCTGCGGACCGGCGGCGTCGCAGCTGAGGCGTTCCCTGACGAGCAGACGCTGGCGCGGTGCCTGGTTCTGCTGGCGGATCAGCGGCTGGCGTTCAAGTGCACGGCCGGCCTGCATCACGCGGTCCGCCATCGGGCCACCGACACCGGCTTTGAGCATCACGGCTTCCTGAACGTGCTGCTCGCCGCCGTCGCCGCACTCGACGGGGCCGATGTCCCTGACGTGGCCGACGTGCTCGCTGACCAGGACGCGAACCGCGTCGCCAGCGCCGTCAGCGCGCTCACCCCCGATTCCGCAGCCGACGCACGCAGCTTGTTCACGTCATTCGGCACCTGCAGCACCGATGAGCCAATCACCGACCTCGTTAGGCTTGGCCTGGTCAGCAAGGGCTGAGCCGACCGCCAGGCGGTCACGACGGAGGCGGAGGGGCACCATGGCGCAGGCGGCAGAGTGGCTCGGGATCCCGCTCGAGCACCCGTTCGGGCTGGCCGCCCTCCCCTACGGGTCCTACACCGCCACCAGCCACGACGATGAGTACCGCGTCGGCGTGGCCATCGGCGACTACGTCCTCGACCTCACCACGGCCACCGACCGGGTGATGCCAGGCCGGGCGCATTTGTTCACGAGCGGCAGCCTGGATGAGTTCCTCGCCGCCGGGGACGGGGCGTGGTCCGGCGTGCGGGCCGAGATCACGCGATGGCTGTCCGACGAGGCCTGCCGACCAGTGATCGAGGACTTGCTGGTGCCCGCTGAGAATGTCAGCCTCCGGCTGCCGTTCACAGTCGCCGACTATGCGGATTTCTACGCTTCCGAGCACCACGCCAGCAACATTGGCCGGATCTTCAGGCCGGACTCAGAGCCGCTGACGCCGAACTGGAAGCACCTGCCGATCGGCTATCACGGCCGCGCGGGCACGGTCGTCGTGTCGGGCACAGACATCCGCCGCCCGTGCGGCCAGACCCGGCCTGCGGGAGCCGACCGGCCGACCTACGGCCCCTGCGCACGGCTGGACTTCGAGGCCGAGCTTGGCTTCCTTGTCGGCGCGCCATCGCATTTGGGCGAGCCGGTCCCTGCCAGTCGATTCGCCGAGCACGTGTTCGGCGTGTGCCTGGTCAACGACTGGTCAGCCCGCGACATTCAGGCCTGGGAGTACATCCCGCTCGGGCCCTTTCTCGGCAAATCCTTCGGCACCACGGTCAGTCCGTGGGTCCTGCCGCTCGCCGCTCTGGAGCACGCGCGCGTCCGCCCGCCGTCGCGAGACGCTGAGCTGGTCGGCTACTTGAGCGAGTCCGCCGACTGGGGCCTGGATATCGACTTCGAGATCCGGCTGAACGGCCACGTGATCTCCAGGCCGCCGTACTCGGCCATGTACTGGAGTCCGGCCCAGATGCTCGCGCACATGACCGTCAACGGCGCTTCCCTGCGCACTGGCGATCTCTACGCGTCCGGCACCGTGAGCGGTCCTGATCCAGCCGGGCTAGGCTCGCTCATCGAACTCGGCTGGGGCGGGACGGAGCCCGTTCCCCTCCCTGATGGGTCGACTCGTGCGTGGCTGCAGGACGGGGACGAGATCACCATCACTGCTACCGCGGCAGGCGAGGACGGCGCCAGGATCGGGCTGGGATCGGTCGTGGGGTGCATTCTCCCCGCGATCCCTGAATGATCTTCGTGCCCGCCGTCATATTTCCCGGCAATTCCTCAGCACACCGGCTCTGACCTGGTCAGAACTGATTCGATGAGCTTGAGCGCGCTGGCCCGCGAGTGGCTGAGCCTCGGCAACCGACCGCCCAATAAGTCCGAAGTGACACTACGATGAGCGGGTCGCCAGAAAGCGGGAGATTGCGCTATGGCAGGGCCGGCTCAGCCGTGGGACCAACCGGAGGACCCGCGCGACCAGACAGTCGACTTGCCGCGCATCGACCCGGCCAGCAACGGCAACGGAAGAAGCTCCGCGAACGGCGATCACGCCGCGTTCTCGGGAGAGCCCGACGGCCAGCCACCGAGCCGTAACGGCCACTCCCCGGCCACAAACGGGACACCCCAGTGGCCCGTGCTACCGGAACCACCCTTGCGGCCCCTCCCGGAGGTGAACGGGGATCCCTATGCGCAGCCCGATCGGCAGCCGCGTCCGAGCTCTCTGTTCGAGCCGCTGCCGAGGGCGGCGTCAGGCCGGCCGATGCCGCCCGCACCGGCGCGACCCGCGCAGCGGCCGCCACCTGGTCCGCCCGTACCCGCGCAGCCGTCGCCACCCGTCGCACCGCCTGAGCCTGGAACGACAAGATCATCCCCGCCGACCCCAGCCGCTGCGCCTGAGTCTGCCGACCATTCTGAACCGCCCGAGCCCGCCCGCTCCCCGCCGCCCGAGCATGCCGCGCCCGACGCCGGCGACATGCCAGCTGACCCCGCTGGCGACGCCCGATCCGGTGCGGCTGCCGTTGCGTCCGTGGGCCCGGTCCGCCGCGCCTACTCCGACGGCCAGCAAGCGGTCACCGACTCTGACGACGAGCGAGCGGTCGGCGAACCTCGCGGCCAGCGGGCGGTCGCCGACCCGCCGAGGCAGGCAACTCCCGTACCGAACACGGCGCAGGCCGACCCGGCACGGCGCCCGGAGCCAGATCGGGGCCGCGGACGGCCCGCACCGGGGTCTCTCGCTGACCTCAGATCCCGTCTTGACCGGCTGCCCGACGGCCACCCCTCCTCGCCGTACGAGGATGGCGGCGCAGCTAAGCCGTTGCCGCACCGCCTGAAGCAACTCGAACTCGGCCTGCCCGCGCCCGAGCGGGACGACGTGGACGCGACGCCCCGGCTTTCACGCCCGGCCGACGCTGGCCCGGCCGAGCAGGCCAGTCGACCGCGGGAGCCTGCGCCGGGCCCGGCCGCGGACCTTCAGCCCGGTCAGCCCAACGCAGCGGCGGTGCCCGCCCACGAAGACACCGGGGAGCGGGCCAGGAGCGGCGATCGCGTGACCGACTTCGCCGCGGCACCGGATGGGGACACGGCGACCAATGGCACCAAGGGCCGCGACGACCCGGCCGACGCCTGGCGGGATCCGTATGCGCTTGCGCGCCCGAGCGGCAACGGCGTTCCCGGCTCGGGCTCCCCCGCAGTTGACGAGCGGCATCTCGAAGCTCACCGGGACAAGCCGAACGACGACCGGCCGGGTCGCGACGATCCGGACCACAGCCGTTCCGACCACAGCCGTTCGGACCACAGCCGTTCGGACCGGGACCGTTCGGACCGGGACCGTTCGGACCGGGACCGGCGGGACGACCGGCACCGCATCGCGGATGCCGGGACTCAGCCTTACCGGGAACTGAGGGCCGCCGCCGGGCCACCGGAGGCACCTCCGCGCCCGAGTGAACCGACCGGCCCAGGCGATCGTCGGGCTCGCACCCGGCCCGACGAACACGCCGGCACCGATCCGAACCGGCGCGGCGGCAGCGATCCGAATTCGCATGGCGGCAGCGGCCCGAACCAACGCCGCCGCGATCCGGGTCAGAACCCGCGCCGTGGCGATCGGGGTCAGGCCGGTGACCGTCTGGCCGGTAGCCGCCAGCTCAGTGCAGAGGCCGGCGAACTGGTCGCAAGACTGCTGGCCGACGGTCGCGCCGCCGAGGGCCAGACGGCCTTCGGCAGTTACGGAGCGAGCGGGCTGACTCCCGTGATCAGGCGCATTGCCGACCAGCTGAGCGCCGGCGGGCTGGCTCCCGGCAGCGAGGCAACCAGTCTCAAGTCGGCCGAACGCCTGTCGGCCAAGCTGGCCAGGCTTGTCGCCCGGCATCCGGACCGTACCCCCAGCCAACTGGCGGCCAGCATCTGCGATGTCATCAGGTACGCGTTTGCGTTCGAGCCCGACTCCTTCACCGAAGGAACCTGGCACGTACACCGGAGGCTCAAGGCACAGGGGTTCGAGCTTGAGGCGCGGCGGAACCGGTGGGAGAGCCCCGTACACAAGGGCATCTGGACCCGCTGGCGCGATCCCGCAAGCGATCTCTCCTTCGAGATCCAGTTCCATACGTTCGCGAGCTGGGACGTCCTCGTCGGTACGCACGAGGATTATCGCGTAATCACCGACCCGGCTACACCGCCCAGAGAGCGCGCCAGGATCCGAGCCCGACAGGTTGCAGCGTCGGCCGGGGCCAAGGCTCCGCCACACTGCGAGGAGATAGCGGACTTCGGCATGGGAGCCCGGTGACTCCCAAGATCCAGTACTACGCCCTGATCGCTGTCGGCCGCGGACAGGCCAGAATGCCATCCGGCCTGGCCCGCCGGATCTACGAACCCGACGGCCCTGTCGATCAGACGCTTCGGCGAGACCTCGGCTGGATGCCGGACTCGGCGATCATTGAATGGGAAAACGGCGACCTCGGTGCCGAGGTGGTCAAGATAACCGAGGACGAGGCGGCCCGGCTCCGCGACGCGTTCCGGCTCCGGTGGGGTGGGCATTCCTGAATGCCACGGTACGACCGCTGACGGATGCAGACCTGGATCGGGTCAGCGAGATCTTCGGCTGGTATGCGGTCAACAGCGCGGCGACGTTCGCGGAGGGCCGACGGTCCGACCGGGAGTGGCGTGACCTTCGCGCGGTCCTAACCGACCGTGGCCTTCCGTTCCTGGTAGCGGAGGCAGATGGCGTCATTCTCGGGTACGCGTATGCCGCCCCGTGGCGGTCTACGCCGGCCTACCGGCATACGGTGGAGGACTCGGTTTTCGTCGCGCCGGGCCTGACCGGGCAGGGCACCGGCCGAATGCTTTTGACCGACCTGCTGGCCGCGTCGGCAGCGGCAGGGGCCCGGCAGATGATCGCGGTCATCGCAGACACCGGCGAGGACGCTTCTGTGCGGCTGCACGCGGCGTTCGGGTTCCGTCCGGTTGGTCGCCTGTCCGCGGTCGGATACAAGCACGGGCGGTGGATCGACACGCTGCTCATGCAGCGGAGCCTCGGATAGAGTCAACGCCGCACGACGGCGCCCCGGCGTTAGGGCACGTCGCCGTTTGCCGGGTGCGACCGGTCGAAGAACTCTTTGATCAGCTCGCGCTGACGCTGACTGACCTGCTCGAAGTGCTTGTCGAGCGCGTCCTCGCCGATCGCCTCCGCGGTGAGGTAGAGATCCTTGATCTGCTCCAGCTTCTCGCTGGCGGCTTCCGGAATCGGCCGGCTCTCGGGGCTGCCGGCCGGCTCGGAGATGTCGTCGGCTAACGGAGAATCTGAGCCGACAGCCGGGCGGCCACGTTCGCCCGGCGCGTCGTCCCGGATTGAACCCGCGGCGTGCGGCCCGCCATCCAAGCGCGGCGGCGGCTCCACCGAGCCGGTGATGCTGGTCGGCTGCGTGGGCCTCGCGGGCTCGAACGGCCCGCGAGGCGCGTCGATCTGCGCCGGCCGCGGGATTGATGCGGCGCCGGGCAGGATGACCGGCAACGGGGTAGTTGGCTCGGAGTCCTCGTCCACCATCGGGCGGGGCTGCTCGGCCGACCGGTCGAAGCCCTGCTGCACCGGTGCCAGCTCACCACGGCCGGCTGGAGCCAGAGACGGCGTGTCGCCGGTCAAGGCCGTGGAAGGCGGCCGGACCCGGTCATCCGCTGGCAGCGGCGTCAGGCTCTGGTAACTCGCCGAGCCGTCGCGGTCGAGTGGTAGTGGCGCGGCCGCCCGCGGATCATGACCGACGGGCGGCCTGGTGTCGGCGATTGTCGAGAAGTAAATCGGATCCTCGTGGCGTTCTCCGACCGGGCCGCGTGCATCGGGCGGCACAGGCAGCCCATCCGCCCAGCCGGCGCGATGGTGAGCCTGTAGCTCGGCCCGCTCGGGCAAGCCGGGATGGGCAGGCCCTGGTGCCGGCGGCCGCGCTTCAGGCATGCGGCGCTCGTCCCGCTCGCTGCCAAGTTCGGGTGGCGGCTGGCGTGCGGCCGGGTAGCCCTGGCGCCCCGCCGGTCGTTGGTCTTCGGGCGGACGAGCCCGGCCACGCGGAGCTTGCTGGTCACGGAACTGGTCCTGCCGATATGCCGGGAGCAAGTCTTGGCGGTAGTCGACCCGTTGATCCCGCGGATTCCCGCGAGGCTGGTCAGGTCGGCCCTCGAAGCGAGGGTTCCGGAACTGGTCGGTTCGTGGCCCGCGAGTCTGTTCGGCCCGCGGATCCTGGAACTGTTTGGCCCGCGGATCCCGGAACTGATCGCCGCGGCGACCATGGAGCTGGTCCGCAGCGGGACCGGGAAACTGATCGGGACGCGGATCCGCGTACTGACCGGGACGCTGCTCAGACCTTGGCTCGTCGCCTCGCGCACGGCCCCGCTGATCCGGCCGAGCTCCCCTGCGGTAGTCGGGAGGCGCATCCCTGTACCGATCAGGATCCGGGCTGCCGTGCCGCTCGGCGGGAGGACGGGCGAACCGGTCAGCCGGAGGACCGTACCGGTCCGCGGGAGGACCGCCGTACCGATCTCCAGGAGGCCTGCCGTACCGGTCAGGGGGACCGCCGTACTGGTCGCCGGGACCGCTGTACTGGCCACGAGGCGAGTTCCGCGAGTCATCCGGCCGGTGATCGGGACGGTATCCCCGGTCCGGCCTGGGCATCCCTGACTGCGCACCGCGCTGCTGGTCCTGCCAGCCCTGTTCCGGAGGTCGTGACGGCTGCCGGTCCTGAGACCCGGCCTCCGGTTGTCCCCGCCGCTCCGGGCGCTGCCACTTGGACTGGTCGACATCCCGGTCAGCGGACGTCAGCGCGTCCGGCCGTACCGGCCTGAACTCGCTCAGCCAATCCTCGGCCGAGGTTTCGCGGAGATTGGCCTCCGCCCGCTTGTCAGCGGACCTCCGGCTGAATTTCACCTCTGCCGCCACCCCGCCACAAAATCCCACCCCAGCACCAGTACAACTAGCGTGCTCTTTCACGACCGGCCGGCACGCAAACCCTGCCTGCCGGCACCGGCCTGCAAAGACCCAGCTTCACGGGCTAGGGTCCTCGCTAGTCCGACTAGCCGCGAAGATCACCAGGGCCTGCCGAACCTATGCGCACGGACACGGTGGCGGACGGGCCCACCGGCCAACCATCGCATGCACGCCAATCCGCCCGCAACCCGTCCGGGGGAGCCATACCGCCTGCCAGAAACGGCACGCTTTCCCTGGCCTGGTCGCCCATGGTCAGCAGCGGTAACTGGCGCAACCACAGTCGCGGTCATCCGCCGGTGCAGGAACGACCCTGCGATCGTCGCACGAAGGCTGGGCCTCGACACAACCCACGGCAGAACGCTGCCGTCGGCGGACAGTAGCCGGCTTGGCTGCGGCAAGGGACGTACCCGGCAAAACCTCGTATTGCCGACAGGGACCCCTAAGCCCGGCACTTCCTGGCCCGGATAGTTGTCCGCTAGCGTTACGGCTGCCGGCTTTTGCCCGGACCTTCCCAGTGCCAGGCATGCGAGCGGAGGAACTCATGGATCACCAGGTCAAGTACGTTCTGCAAGAGTCCGAGATGCCGCGCCACTGGTACAACGTGATCGCCGATCTGCCGTCTCCGCCGCCGCCGCCGTTGCACCCTGGCACCGGCCAGCCAGTCGGCCCGGATGACCTGGCACCGCTGTTTCCTGCTGCGCTGATTGCGCAGGAGGTGTCGCCGGAACGGCACATCGAGATTCCGGGCGAGGTTATCGACGTCTACCGGTTGTGGCGGCCCACGCCGCTCTTCAGGGCGCGGCGGCTCGAGAAGGACCTGGGTACACCGGCCCGCATTTACTACAAATACGAGGGCGGCAGCCCGGCAGGCTCGCACAAACCGAACACGGCCGTGCCGCAGGCGTACTACAACGCCGCCGAGGGCGTGACGAAGCTCACCACCGAGACCGGCGCGGGCCAATGGGGAAGCGCACTAGCTTTCGCGTCCGCGCTCTTCGGCCTGCAACTCGACGTCTGGATGGTCAGGGCGTCCTACGACCAGAAGCCCTACCGCAAGATACTGATGCAGACCTACGGGGCCACCGTGTATCCCAGCCCGTCAGAGGAAACCGCATCTGGGCGAGCGATACTGGCCGAGCACCCTGATTCCCCCGGCAGCCTCGGGATCGCCATCAGCGAGGCGGTCGAGCGCGCAGCCGGGGATCCGAACGCCCGCTACGCGCTCGGCAGCGTGCTTAACCACGTGCTGATGCACCAGACGATCATCGGAGAGGAAGCGCTGAAGCAGCTGGCCCTCGCCGGTGACACTCCGGACGTGATCGTGGGCTGTACCGGCGGCGGTTCCAACTTCGGCGGGCTCGCCTTCCCGTTCCTCAGGGAAAAGCTGGCCGGCCGGATGGATCCAGTAATCCGGGCGGTCGAGCCTGCGGCGTGCCCGTCGTTCACCCGAGGCGTCTACGCCTACGACTTCGGTGACACGGCCGGCCTCACTCCGCTGCTCAAGATGCACACGCTTGGGCACGAGTTCGTCCCGGACCCCATCCACGCCGGCGGACTGCGTTACCACGGGATGTCGCCGCTGCTCTCGCACATTTACGAGCTTGGGCTGATCGAGGCAGTGGCCAAGCCACAGAACGAGTGCTTCGCTGCTGGCCTCAGGTTTGCCCGTACCGAGGGCATCGTCCCTGCGCCCGAGCCCACCCACGCCGTGGCCGCGTGCATCGAGGAAGCGCTGAGGTGTAAGGAAACCGGCGAGGAGAAGGTCATCCTCACCGCGCTCTGCGGGCATGGCTTGCTCGACCTGGCCGCCTACGGCGAGTACTTGGCCGGCGAGCTCGGGGATCTGCAACTGAGCGACCAGGCCATCGAGCAAGCGCTGGCCGGACTGCCCGCAGGGGTCTGACCAAGACCACCGACGGCGGAGGAAGGCTGCTGTCGGCTGCGCATTGGCGGGCATGTGCGACGGCGGGCGAGCGCCCCTGCCATGCGAGCTCAGGGCGATTTGCCGGACTTACGGTCGGGACTCGAGCTCAGCGGCGCGAATGGGCGGAACGTGCCAGACCCGGGCCGGGAGGAGGGGAATCGGCCCGGGTCGTTGTGGCACGCTTCCGCGGCCGTCACAGCGGACGCGCCAGGACTGTACGACATAAACAAGCGTTCATACAGCTATACAGTCGTACGCTGACGACCCGGTCGATGTCAAGTGTTTGACTGACAACCAGCTCGGCGAAGCAGGCGTCAAAGAACATACCTGTTTCCAAGCTGATCAAGGATGGCATTGCCGGCTATGACCGACCCGACTCCGTCGCAGCCTGGCGCTCGTCTGCCCATCGGCGGGACGAGCATTCAGGCCAGGATCGCGGAGGCGGCGATCGACCTCTTTTACGCCCGTGGCGCGGCTGCGACGACTGTGCGCGACATCACATCCGCCTGCGGGCTGACGCCTGGCGCCCTGTACAACCACTTCGCCTCTAAGGATCAGCTGCTGTACGTCCTCATCAGGGACGTGCACCTGCGGGTGGACGACGAGCTGGCGGCGGAACTGGCGCAGGCCGGTGACCGGCCCGCCTGCCAGCTGGCGGCCGCCGTGCGCCTCCTCGTGGGGCAAGCGGCTGGCCAGCGGAAGGAGTCCAGGGTCGCCAACCGGGAGTACACCGCCCTGATCACGGCCCATCGCCAGGAGATCACCACGATCCGGCGCCGGCTGCGGGACCGGCTCACTGACGTCGTCGAGGCGGGCGTCCAGGACGGGAGTTTCACGCTGGTCGGCTCGCAAGATCGCGCGGCCGCGGCGCTCACCGCGAACGTGATCGCCAGCACGTGCGCCA
>JASHUE010000913.1:0-2661 GCA_030040195.1 Streptosporangiaceae bacterium
TGGCTGCAGGCCCGGCACGCGCGCTGGCCCGCGACCGCCAACCCGCACCTGCTGATCAACCGCAGCACCGCGGGCGGCATCAAGCCGGTCAGCCGCGGCTACGTCCAGGCCACCATGTGCCAGCTGGGTATCACCGCGCAGGACCTGCGCGCTGACCGGCTTCTCGCTGAAGCCCAGGCCAGCGGCGGTGACCCGCTTCAGCTCACCCACCTGTTCGGCGTCAGCGATCCGATAGCCATCCGCTACTGCGCCGAGATCAGCCCCATCGATGACACCGGGCGGCCGCCCGGCTGACGGTATGACCGTGTCCTGTCCCGGTCGTGAACGCGGAAGGCACGACACCCAGCCCGGACCGCGAGCCGGCTCTACAGGCCGTTGCTGCACCGCAGCCGTGCGAATATCGGTGGGTTCCAGGCCTTGAGGAGGACGCACGTCGTGGCGATGTCCCAGGTGGGCGGCACCACTCGGGTAGCCCGGCTGCGGCGGCGCGGAATCTGGCTCGAGTACGCCAGCATGGCCTGGATGACGGCGGAGGCTGCCGTCGCGATCACCGCCGGCGTGATCGCCTCCTCCATCGCCCTGGTCGGCTTCGGCCTGGACTCGGTGATCGAGTTCTTCGCCGCGGCCATCGTCGTCTGGCAGTTGCGCGGCGAGGACGAGGACCGGGAAACCCGCGCGGTGCGGCTGATCGGCGTCACGTTCTTCGCGCTTGCGGCCTACCTCACCGCCCAGAGCATCCGCGTCCTCGTCGGCCACGCCCGCCCGCAGCACTCCATAGCCGGGCTCGCCGTGGCCGTGGCCGCGCTGATCGTGATGCCGCTGCTGGCCACGGCCAAACGCCGGACCGGCCGCGCGCTGGGCAACCAGACGCTGATCACCGACTCCGCCGAAAGCGCGTTCTGCGCACTCACCTCGGCGGCCGCCCTCCTCGGCGCCGGCCTGAACGCGTGGCTCGGGTGGTGGTGGGCCGATCCCGCAGCAGCCCTGGTCATTGCAGCCTTGGCCGTCAAGGAAGGCCTGGAAGCCATGAAAGACACCGGCTGACCATGCACAGGCCGACTGACTGCCCCTGAACTCGCTTACGGCACTGGCAAGTTCAGCGAACTTGCCGGTATCCGACGCCGAACCGGCCTTCAGAAATGCTGAACTCTCGGGCTTCCCGGCGTAGTGGCCAGCGTGGGCAAGCCTGCGGTCAAAGTGGGCCAGGTACGTGGTGCCGACCTCGCTGGTGACGGGGATGGCCCGGTGGCGGCTCACCGCTCAGGCCCCCTGCGGAGGCCGGTCGTCGAGGGTCAGGGAGACCAGCCGTAACACCGCCCGCGCGGTTGTCTCGCAGGAAATCCGGGCGCCTTCGACGCGGGGCGGCGAGCTCGCGCGTCAGCGTTACCGTGACCGATGACTGCCCGGCGGCGTAGGCGGCCACCAGGTCGCGCACCGTCGCGCAACCACGGCTCGCCGGGGGAGGAGTCGGCCATCGATCCGGCCGCGCTCGGCGAGCTGGCAGAAGAGCAGGCTCAGCGCAAACCCCGAGGCCGATCGCGTCAGGTGTGCGTGGGAAGAGTGCGCCACCGCCCGCACGACCAGCCTCGGCCGCTCATCACGCCCACTACGTGCCCAGAGCAGCAGCGAGCGAGGCGTTGTAGCAGGTCGCGGCCCGGTCGGTGTTTGCCATGGTAAGGAGAAGGTCTACGGTTCGATTCCGTAAGGGGGCTCTGCCTGCTCACAAGCCGGGAAGACGGCCCTTCACCTACGTAACACAGTGAGACGCCGCCTTCGTCTTCTCCGGATGGCTACGACTGAGACCGGCTGTCTACGGGTGCTGTGTCGCGCGGACGGCTGCGACTCGATCTGGTACCAGCCGGCGCATCAGCCTCACAGTTTCTTAGGCTTCCTAGTTCCGGAACCTCATCTTGATCCGCCAAGGTTACAAGCATTAGCAGCTCGGCCACCCGGCTGCCTGTGTTCTGCTGGTATCTCGTCGGTCGGCAGCTGGCGCAGACTACATATCGCGGTCACCACGCGGCGCTGAGCCGCATTCGTCAGACCAGCGGCCGCGAATGTCAGCCTCGCGAGCCCTGCGCCCGCCGACCAGCTCGCGTAGTGCGGGCGGAGTGGCCAGCGAGACGGCACGGTTGTCCAGCTCCGCCATGCGCGCCTCAATCCCAGCGGCAATCTCCGCGAACGACGTAGCTGATATCGCGCCAGAGATCGGCGCAGCGCGGAAACCATCAAGCCGGGCGCGCTCGTCGACTGCCTCGTTCCGTGCAGCTAGTGCCTCGCGGTCGTCATCACCTGTAATGACCTCGTCTGGGACACGCCCGGTATGCCTGCGTCGCGGCCTCGCCGATGATGAGTAAGCCGGACCGGGCGCCCCTCTCCCCGGTACCCGCCCCGCTCGCGTTCCCAGCGCTGGACATAGCCGGTCCGGCGCGGCATGTCAGACTTCCTCGCGTGGTGGACTACAACACGTTCTGGACTACTGTTGGCAGCGCGGCGCCCGTTATCGCGCTGGCAGCGGTGGTCTCGGTCAGCGACCTGCGAGAAACAAGTACCAGATCGCTCGTCGCATTGAGCACGCTTGTCATGCGAGTCACACCGGCCGTGGGAGATCCCTACTGGACCAAGGCCAAGTTCCACAGCAGGATCTTGTTGGGACTGGTT
>JASHUE010000914.1:0-9875 GCA_030040195.1 Streptosporangiaceae bacterium
CGACGCTGCGGCGGACGGCCCCGTTCCCGTCTTGAAGGTCTTGATTGCGGGAACGAGGCGCGTCCGGGCCGCGTGTCGTCAGACGGAACGGGTGTCCTCGAGCTGCCTCCCGCGCTGCCCCGAGTGCCAGCCGTGGCGGGACAGACCGCGCCCGAAGGCAAATGTCTCGGTCGGGGTCGTCGGCAGCGTCGTCGTGCCGGTGTGCAGCGGGCCGGTCTCGTCGCTGACCGCCGGGATCGCGAAGTATTTGAACGTGATCGTCGTCTGACCAGGGCCGTAGCCGGGATCGACGTCGAAGATCGCATAACCGTAGGCGTCGCCGGCATTGGTGGCTGCCGACCAGGGTGCATCCTCGCGCGAGTCGGCCGCGTTCCGGGTGAAGCCGGTCGCCTCAGAGCCGGAGATCATGTTCCGCTCGGTGAAGACCTTCGCCTCGGGCAGGCCAGTTGCCGCGTCGGTTCCGTACACGTTGGCCGGCCCGTCTGTGCCGCCGCCGCCCAGGATCAGGAAGACGGTGCCCTGCTGGGTGTCCCAGGCCTCAAGGCCGTTATACGTGGTCGGCTCGGTCGTCACGACGTGCGGCCGGCGAGTATTGACGGCCTCGTCGAGCGTCTGGTTCGGGTTGGGCGAGGCGACCCATCCCTGGTAGTCGGCGTCGTAACCGCGGACCGGGTAGGTGCGCTCGTAGTCGTGCTCGTGCCCGGACAGCACCAGGTCGACCTCGTATCGGTCGAACAGCGGCAGCCAGGCCTGGCGGATGCCCAGGTCGGACCCGTTGCCCGGCACCGAGGTCGACATCGCGCACTGGTGCATGAACACGACGATCATGTCCACGGTTGAGTCCTGGCGAGCCTCGCGCAGGGTCCGCTCGAGCCAGATGCACTGCAGGTTCGGGGTACCGCTGCTGAAGTCCGGCACCGCGGAGAAGTCGGCCGGGTCGATCGTGAGGTCGCCGGTGTAGCCGTGGTTGTAGGTCACGGTACCGTTGGGGATCTCGGCTCCGGCGCTGGTGCTCTCCGGCGCGGCGTTGGCAGCGCTGTTGAGGTACGCCGAGGCGCCGTCCTGGTAGATCACGTCATCGGCGTCCAGCGAGATGAACTTCACCGTTCCGACCTGGAAGGCGTAGAAGTTGCCGCGCAGGCGGTTGCCGTCCCAGTTGGTCACGCCGTTGTCCGGGAGCAGGAAGCGGCTCAGGTAGTGACCGTAGCCGTAGGGCCCGTTCCAGTAGTTGCCGGCCGCGGCCTGGGCCGCGATCCCGCCGGGGGCATCGCCAGGCTGGCCGGCGTGGTTGCACGTGCCGAACTCCGTCTCGTGGTTGCCGAGGGCGGGCATCCAGGGCCGGTTCGCCGCAGAGCGGGCGCAGTTGATGCCGAAGTCGCGCCAGACGCTCGGAGCGTTCTGGTAATCGAGGTTGGCGTAGCAGAGGTCGCCGTTGAGCAGATGGAACAGCGGCGGGCCGTTGCCGTCGCCGGGGTTTTCGATCGCGTTCACGGCGTAATAGGAGTTGTCGCACGACTCGTGCCACTGGTTACCGGACGCGTTCAGGTCGTAGGACGGAGTCGCCAGGTCACCGTAGCTGGAGAAGCGGAACGGCGCCCGGCCGCGGGGGGCGGTCGTGAACGACGAGCCGGCCGTCGACGGCGTCGGCGTCACCCCGTCGCTGACCTGGTAGTAGTACGCGGTGCCGGGCTCCAGGTCGCGCAACTCGACGTGGTAGTAGTACGTGGTCTGCCCGTTGAGCCCGTCCGCGAAGCTGACGCTCGATGCCCGCGGGTAGCGCTCGGTCACGTCGAGCGGCCGCGGCGCCGGAAGCTGGATCGTCCGGCCCGGGTTCGATGCCGTGATCGGCGCGGCCGAGTACGTGAGCGTCGGCGCCGGCTGGGGTACCGAACCGGGCGACAGCCACGTGACCGTGACGTCCGTGGCCGGATCGCGGCCCCAGGTAAGCCACAACTGCTCGGGCGCCGTCGTTGTCGGCAGCGGCACGGTCGTCGTGGGCGGTCCGGACGGAGGAGTGCTGGCGAGTGCGGGCGCGCTCGCGACGGCGCCCTCGGCCGCGCTGGCCAGTCCGACCGCGGCGCCGACGACCACCACGCTACTCAGGAAGTGCCGCCGGGTGAGACCGGCTTCGGAACCCTCGGTGGGTCCCCAACCATTAATGCCAGAATCGTCCATATCTCAGGACGGTAACGACCACAAGTGAACCGTCAGTTGCATCATGACGGCTGCCACGCCGCGAGAGCGATAATTCACCACCAAGCAGGCCAGCCAGCACTCCGGGCGGTTTGCTGTCAGCCGATGCGCAGCGGCAGGGCGCGCGGCCCGCGGATCTGGCCCGAGGCCCACGTCACAGCCGACGCGTCGGCGAGGCTGAACTCTGGTATCCGCTCGAGCCAGACCTCCAGTGCCACCCGCAACTCCATCCTGGCCAGGTGTGATCCCACACAGCGGTGGATGCCCAGCCCGAACGCGGCGTGCCGGTTGATCTCGCGGTCGATGATGACCTCGCTCGCCCGCTCGAACTGTTCGGGGTCGCGGTTGGCCGCCGGGAACGACAGCAGGATCCAGTCGTCAGCCCTCATGTCGACGCCGCGCCAGTGCATGTCCTCCTTGACCAGCCGGGCCATCGTGACCGGAGCGTAGGCGCGCAAGAACTCTTCGATCGCGGTTGGCAGCAGCCCTCGCTCGCCGACCAGCCGCTCCCGGTCTCCGGGGTTACCGGCCAGGTGCCACAGCGAGGCCCCGATCGCGCTCCAGGTGGTGTCGATACCCGCGATCAGCAGCAGGGCCATGGTGCCCACGACGTGAGAGGGCTCGAGCTTCCGGCCATAGAGTTCGGCGTTGATCAAGTAAGTGGTCAGGTCGTCGCGCGGGTGGTCGAGATGGTCGTGGACCTGCGCGAGCAGGTAGTTGAACAGCAAGGACATGCGCTCGATGCGCTCGTCCGGCGGCAGGTTGACGCCCTCGAGCGTGTTCTCGACGAACATGGCGAACTGCGGCCCGTCCTCGGGCGGGAACCCGAGCATGTTCGCGATGACCCGCATCGGAATGTGCTGCGCGTAGTCGGCAGCGGCGTCGACGACCTCACTCCCGTCGAACGCGTCGATGAGCGAGTGGCAGAACGCCCGGGTCGCGGGCTCCTGCCGCCCGACCGCGGTCTTGGTGAACGCCGGGAGCAGCAGCTTGCGGGCGTCGTGATGGAACGGCGGATCAGACGAGATCGGCGGTGAGCCCCCGATCGGAGCCAGTTCCTTCGGCGGCCGGAAGTTGCTCATGATGATCGCGCGCGAAGAGAAGCGTTTGGTGTCGTAGGCGATCGCCGACACGTCTTCGTAGCGGACCGGCAGCCACCCGCCACCGAACCGGCTGGTGTGGGCGATCGGGCAGCGCTCGCGCAGGTCGTCCTGGATCACGTACGGGTCGTCCGACCACTCGTCCTCGAGGTGCGAGAAGTCTGTCGACCAGTCGGAGACCGGGCCGGTGACTATCTCGTTGCGTACGCCGAGTGGCCGGTTTTCTCGCGTCTCGTTGAAGTCCCTGGGGAACCGCTCGTCAAGTGGCACGTCAGCTCTCCTCAATGACCTCGATCGCGCGCTCTGGGCAGTTGGCGATCGCGAGGCGCGCCTCGCGCTCCTTTTCTGGCGGGACCACGCCGTCGCCCAGGACCTGGCCGAAGCCCTCTTCGTCGTCGCCGAAGAGGTCGGGAGCCAAGTCGTAGCAGCGCCCGTGCCCTTGACAGACGTCGTGGTTAATTCGCACCTTCATTGCTCGTTGCCCGTCCGCGCGGCCACGACGGCTGGCGGGCTTCCGGCGAGTCCGAGGCCGGCCACCACGCGGCCGAGCAACGCGGCCCATTCGGCGTCGTCGACCGCATGCAGCGCGGGGGTCACAAGCGCGCTGCCCATCGACAGCAGAAGGCAGAAGTGCGCGAGCGCAACCGGCGACAGCCCGGGGTCGAGCTCCTGCTGGTCCTGGGCCACCCGCATGAGATCGGCGAGCCAGTCGGCTCGTTCGCCGATGTAGCGCCGCATCGGCCGGGCAACGTCCTCGTCCCGCCGGGCTGCGACTAGCGCTTCGACCAACAGCGAGCCCCCGGCGTCGGTGCCGCGGATAAGCCCGCGGCCGATGCTGAGCAGCACATCCATGATCGACTTGTCAGGGTCCGCCGCGAGGGCTTCAGCAAGTACCTGCCGCCCGTGCGTACGCAGCGCGCCGACCAGTAGTTCGGCCTTCGAGCCAAAGTGCGCGTACATCGCGCCGTTGCTCACGCCCGCGGCCGCCGCGATGTCGGCCACCCGGGCGCCGTCGTACCCGCGTTCCGCGAATACCGCCGCGGCTGCCTTGAGCAGCCGTTCACGGGTCTCGGTAGCCGTGACGCCAGCAATGCGACCCATGACAGAATTAAACGAACGTTCATCTAATTCGTCAAGGGCGCGGCTCGCAGGACCCCCGCAGCGGCCGACTTAGGTCAAATAGATATGCACTCTGCTAGATATGCACTCTGCGGCGAAGACCCCGCTCAGAGTCCCAACGCCTCCGTGACCCGCTCGGCGAGGTCGTCCTCGGTCATGCCGGTACTGATCTCGATGGCGGGCAGGCCCAGGCGCTTCAGGTCCCGGCGCAGGCAGTCGGTCAACATCCGGTCGCGTTCGAGCAGATTACTCAGGGCCCTTTCCGGATCGCCGGTCTTGCGGGCGATCTCCCATAGCGCGCCCCGGCTGTCGAAGGCAGTCCGGCGGAACTCCGGCGTCGGCAGCAGCCACAGGCGTGCAGTGGCGTGGCGAGCATCGGCTCCACGAGGCCTGGCAGCAGCCGGAAGCCTTCGGCGATCACACCGGGTGCCGGCGGCAGACGCAGGAGTCAGCAGCCCTGTCCCGCTGATCAGGCCGCACGCGTGACCCTGCTGACCGCGGCGGAACTGGGGTGCGGCCGCATCGCTAGTCAATCTCGCTGATCAGCGATTGAGGGGCACGCATGCGCCACGCGTCGGTGACCAGCTCGGCCAGGCGGTCGGCGCCGACGGCATCGAGCCGGACCATCACCAGGGGCCAGCCGTCGTAGCCCGGAGTCGTGAAGAACAAGCCAGGCTCGCCGAGAAGCAGGGCCTGCTTCTCGGCCTCATCGCCGACGAACAGCACGGCGATGTCGGTACGCAGCACTCGCGGCTTGCCCGGCCGACGCTCCGGGTACGACCAGACGAAACCCTTGCCTCCGACGCGGAAGTCGAAGCCGTCGCAGTTGATCTCCTCGACATAGGGCAGGGCCAGCGCGAGGCGGCGCACGTCATCGGCGTCAGCCATCGATGCCCTCCTGGATTGCCGCCCGCCTGCCCATGCTAGAGACTGGCGCCGACAGTCCGAAGGTGTGGCCGGTCGCGAGCTAGCCCGACCCCAGCCGCGAACTCGGCCGTCGCGATCGGCCAGCTTCCGGCGCTGGGGCGCCTGGCGGACTCGCGACGTGGCGCAGTGCCCTCAGCGTGTTCCACCGGAGCGCGCCGAGGAGGTCGCGAGTGTGCTCGCCGACCGTGTAGTCGGGCCGAGCCCGTCCCGATGCGACCGCTCGGTCGAGGTCATAACCGCACTGGTCGAGGACGATCGAGAAGTCGCGGCGAACGGGATCGAGCCGGTCATACCCGTACGACCGCTGGATCCGGGCAAACAACGGCCGGTACAGCCGCGCCTGCTCGTGCAGGCCGGAGGAGTGCGACATCGGGTTTTTCGGCCGCTCCAGGATGTAGGCGGGCAGCATGTCGCGGAACGCGCGCCGCACGATCCATTTCTCCTGGCCGTCGCGGATCTTCAGGCTCGCAGGAATCCGCATCGCGAGTTCGACCAGCGCCAGGTCAAGGAACGGGACCCTGGCCTCGACGCCCTGGCCCATGCTCACCCGGTCGACTCGCTGCAGCTCAGTGCGGTGCAGGTTTCTGATCTTGTGCTGGAACAGGCGCCGGGACGACGCCGGCCCGATCCGCTCGTACATCGCGTACCCGCCGAACAGCTCGTCCGAGCCGTCTCCGGTCAGCACGACCTTGATGCCCAGCTCGTGGGCGCGCGCGAAGAGCGGCACCGATACGACGGCGTTGATGATGTCGCCGTACTCGGTGAGCTCCGACATCCGGATAGCCTCGCGGACCAAGCGGGGTCCGATGCCGAGACCGGGCACCGACACGACCTCGTGCCGGACTCCGAGGTCGGCCGTGAGGCGGCGGGCGTAGTGCAGGTCCTCGCTGTCGGCCGATCCGATCGTGAGCGCCACGCAATCCGGGTGCATCTCCCGCACGTGCAGCAGCACCAGCGAGCTGTCCAGCCCGCCCGACAAAATCACGCCCACGGTCAGGTCGGTGTCGACCCGCACCCGAACGCTGTCCTCCAAAGCGAGCCGCAACTGCTTAGCGGCCTCGGCCGGATCTTCGATGGCGTCCTTGTCCTGGCCGAGAAGCTGTAGGTCGACGTACGGCGTCAGGAGCGGGCCGAGAAGTGGCGCGGCCCCGGCGAGGCAGACCCAGCCATGATGCCCCGGCGGAACCTCAGCCACCGGCAGGCCGGTCGGCACCAGCGCCTTGACCTCCGACGCGATGTACAGCCGTCCGGCACCGGTCGACCAGTACAGCGGCTTCACCCCGACCGGGTCACGGGCCAGGTAAGCCCGGCCCCGGAGCCGATCCACGATGACGAACGCGAACTCGCCGCGGAACCGCGCGACCGCATCCTCGCCCCAGTGCGCGAAGGCCTCGAGTACCACCTCGGTGTCGCTCTCGCTGCGAAACTCTCGGCCGAGCCGGAGCAGTTCAGCGCGCAGCTGCCGGTAATTGAAGAGCTCGCCGTTGTAGCACAGCAGCCACCGGCCGTCGGCGGACTGCCACGGCTGAGCGGCCCGCTCTCGGTCCACGATGCGCAGCCGCTGCGTGCCCGCGAGCAGGCCCGGCTCGCATACGGTCTCCTCGACCTCGCCGCGCGGAGCCAGCGAGTCCAGCATCCGCCGGAACA
This sequence comes from Streptosporangiaceae bacterium, assembly GCA_030040195.1. GTDB lineage: Bacteria > Actinomycetota > Actinomycetes > Streptosporangiales > Streptosporangiaceae > JAJYUU01. The sequence goes on from JASHUE010000914.1 coordinate 6,987, forward strand.
GTGCCAGGTCCGCCGCGCCGACGCCGGACCCGCCAATTCCGGCCAGGCCAGACTCGGCCGGACCAGGCGGCGACGCCACTTCGGGGCCGACGATGAGCCCGATCCCGCACACCGCGCTCAGCTGCCGGTCAGCTGCTCGGGCATCAGCCGCAGCGCGCGGCCCGCGCCGGGACGGGCGCACACGTGCCAGGCCTGGCCCTCGTCGATTACGTTGATCTCGCCCGCACGCTGACGCTCGAGCAGGACCGCCTGCAAGGTCCGGTCGGCGTCGAACCGGCGGAACCAGGCCACCTCCACGTCGGCGGCATATCCGACGCAGTGGGCGCTTGGCAGCAAGGCCGCGTATCCGAGGGCACGGAGATTGCGCTGATAGGCCACGCTGCGCGTCAGGCTCGTGACCCACAATCTGGGCGTGCCTGGTGGCGTCCGGCTTGCGAACTCGGCAGCAATCTGGTTGAGCAGGACCACGAGTTCCGCGCGGGCGCACGGAAACTGGAGCCCGGCGGTGCGCGGCCTTCGGCCGGGCACCGCGCGCCGCTCGGCGGACCGGGCCGCTCGGCCCATCACCGTCGAGTACTGCAGCCGGTAGCTGAACAGCAGCCTGCCATCCCGCCTGAGTGCTTCGAGGTGCATCAGATCGGGCGCGTTGACCACGTCCGCGTCGTTTCCGAGCAGAGGGAGGTAGCCCCACCACAACTGGTCGATCTGCGCCAGCAGCGCAATGCGGATCATCGCTGTGAGGTTGTCCGCCGAGCTGCGCGGGCTGCGACGATAGGTGCGCACCTCATCGAACACCCGGCCGATAACGGCGTCGGGCCCGCCAGGAACAGCGCCCAGGATTGCCGCGAACGCGGGTTCACGCAACCGGCGCGCCAGAACCCGCTCGGTCGCCGCCGGGCCGGTCGACCGGCGGGCGCCTGCAAGCTCCGCCAGCACGTCGGCCACGGCGTCGCGGTAGGCCGCTACGTCCCGATCGCGCCGTGCCTCGCCTGGAGTTATCCCAGGGCCTTCAGGTCCCCAGCTAGTCAGCCGTTCAGTCACGCGCGCTCCCCCGCTAAGCGACCAAGGGCCCCCGCCCGGTCTGCTGCACGCAAAGTTATCTGAAGATAACTCCAAGTGACGGGTTACGGCTCAGGTATTCCGGTCGGACACGCTAAGTGGAGGGGTACAACTCGGCTAATACGACCGGACGCGCTTAATCCGCGGGCTCTGCGGGTGACCTGCCAGGCGCCCGTGAGGCCGTTGCCGCCCCGTCCAGGGCGTGGGTACGCCGGCCAGGACCGGTCAGACTTCCAGCAGGAAGTACACGTCTGTCCGTCGCTTGGCGGGGTCGTCGTCCCAGTCGCCGTAGACCTCCCAGCGCAGCCCGGGCCGACGGCTGTTGGCCGCGCACCAGCGCTCGAGGACTTCGTGGGCAGCGACCAGATCTGCGTACTCGCCGAAGTGTGCCGTCGTCGCCACTTCACCTCCGGGGGTCGCCACGCTGTTGACGTCGCCACTCGCGGAGAACCCCGCGGCCTCCACGCCGACATCGACGGTCATCGTGTCCAGATCTCCGGCGTAATAGATCACGACATTGTGCCCGGTGACGACGCCTTGCCTGCGCACGATCGGCCAGACCCGGTCATACAGTGCGAGGATCTCTCCGCCCAGCCGTTGCCGGGACACAGTCGCGTGTATCGCCGCCAGCCGACGTTGGGCAACACGCTCGACGCGTACCTCGTAGGCCACGTCGCCGGAAGCTAGCAGCCGGCTGCGGAAGAAGCAACACCGACAGTGCAATCGCGCTCACAAACTGCAAACAGGCAGGCTCACGGGCCGGGCGGCGGCCCGGCGTCCAGCTCCAGGGCGCCGCCGTTCCTCACACCTCCGGCCGCACGTGGCTGGAGAGCTAGCCCTGCTGCCGGCTCCAGCGCGGGCCGACCGCTAGCCACTCGGTCTCCCAGTCCGCGAGCCTGCGCCGGTCAAGCGCCCGGCGGATAGCCCACGCCAGGCCGGCCAGCAGCACCGAAAGGGCGGCGAGCGCAACCAGCGTGTCCGCGAAGACACGGTCACCGACCTGGGCAGCCGTCAGCGGCGGCATCTCAAGCTTCCCGGCCCGGTTCAGCAAGACCGGCACGAGCCTCCCCGCCGGGGTATCCGACGCGACAGGGACATCGTTGACGTGCGGTCTCCCGTCCACGCTCCAGCGGACCGGTTCCAGGACAGTCCAGGCGTTCGCGCCGCTGCCCGACTGCTGGGGTCCGGCGGCGGGCTGGAGCAGCACGCCCTCAACGCGATGCCAGCTCACCTCGGCGCGCTGTGCCACCGCGTTGTCGGCTCGCACCCGCATGCCCATGACGATGTAGACAACCGGGCACAGGGCGAAAAAGAGCATGATCGCGACCGGCAGCAGCCACGCAACGATCACGTCCGAGCGCCGGCGCAGCGGGTTGCCGTCGATGCCCAGCCGGCGAGCCAGCCGTGTCCACACCGTGGTCGGCGTTGCCGTCATGTATCACTCCAATGGCGGCTGGCCGCAGCCTCGCCCTCGCAGCCTGCCCTCATCCGATTGTTACCCCTCACGTCGCATCCCGGCTACCCGGATCGGCCTGACTCATCCGCACGCTCGATCCGGAAGGCCCCTCTCGGCACGGCGCATGGAAACTGATTCGCTCGCCGACAGCATGGCGGATACGCTCGCGGGCGGATCCCAGCGGAGAGGTTAGCGATCATGGCGAAGCGCGCCCAGGACGAGCAGCGGGCCTAGCCAGGTCAGTTAGATATGGATGAGGTGAGCCCGGCAGCGCGCCGCCGCACCCTCGGCCGCGACTTCTGGCTGTATTTCGGCGGTCAGCTGATTTCCCAGGTGGGCAGCTCTTTCACTCTTTTCGCGCTCCCGCTGCTGGT
>JASHUE010000915.1:0-3502 GCA_030040195.1 Streptosporangiaceae bacterium
AACCTGTTCAGGTTCCGCGGAGACACTGCGGGGCCCGGCCTGGATGTCTCGGCATTCGGGCACGTCCTGCACGTCAGTCCGGCGGAGCGGATCGCGGTCGTCGGCGGCATGACGACCTACGAGGACCTGGTCGCGGCGACGTTGCGGCACGGCCTGATGCCGCTTGTCGTGCCTCAGCTCAAGACGATCACGCTGGGTGGCGCGGTCTCCGGGCTCGGCATCGAATCGACGTCGCTGCGCAATGGCCTCCCGCACGAGTCCGTGCTGGCAATGGAGATCCTTACCGGCGCCGGCCGGGTCGTTTCCGCCGAGCCCGGCAACGAGCACGCCGCCCTCTACCGGGGATTTCCCAACTCCTACGGCACACTCGGCTACGCGCTGTCACTGACGATCGAGCTGGAGCCCGTCAAGCCGTTCGTGCACCTGCGGCATTTCCGGTTCACCGATCCCCGCGACTGTATGCAGGCCGTGGCCGGGATCGCCGCGGACGGAAGCTACGACGGGCACCGTGCGGACTTCGTGGACGGCACCGGGTTCTCGCGCGGCGAGCTGTACCTGACCATCGGATCGTTCAGTGATGTCGCGCCCTGGCTCAGCGACTACACGAGGGAGCGGATCTACTACCAGTCGATCCGCGGGCCGCATGAAGACTTCCTCACCACCGCTGACTACCTGTGGCGGTGGGATACCGACTGGTTCTGGTGCTCGCGCGCGTTCGGGGTGCAGCGGCCGCTGGTCAGGCACCTGTGGCCGCGGCGATACCGGCGCTCCGACGTCTACCACAAGCTGGTTGCCCTCGACCATCGGTTCAGGCTGACCGCGTCCATGGATGCGCGGCGCGGACGGCCGCCGAACGAGGCGGTGACGCAGGACGTAGAGATCCCGGTCGAGCGGGGCGCCGAGTTTCTCGAGTACTTTCTCTCCCGCATCGCCATGACGCCGGTATGGCTGTGCCCGCTGCGGCTACGGGGCGAGCAGACGTGGCCGCTGTATCCCATGCGGCCCGGTCAGGTCTATGTGAACTTCGGGTTCTGGGGCATGGTCAGGCTGCCGCCGGGACAGTCCGACGGGTACTACAACCGGCAGGTCGAGGACAAGGTCACCGAACTCGGCGGGCACAAGGGCCTGTACTCGACGGCCTTCTACACGGAAGACGAATTCTGGAAGCTCTACAACGGGCCGGAGTATGCCGAGCTGAAGCGGGCCTACGACCCGCACGGCCGGCTGACAGGCCTGTATGAGAAATGTGTTCGCGGAGTTTAAGGAAGTGGTGACGGACATGTCGCTGGCCGAGGTATTCGAGCGGGTCGCGGGCCCGGATGCCCCAGTCGCGTTTGACGCGTACGACGGGAGCCAGGCGGGGCCGGCCGACTCCCCGATCAAGATGACGGTGAAGTCGCCCGTCGCGGTCTCCTATCTCGCGCAGGCCCCGGGCGCGCTCGGCCTGGCCCGCGCCTACGTGTCTGGCCACCTGGACGTCGACGGAGACATGTACTCCGCGCTGTCGCGCATGATCAGCGCTCAGCGGGTGGAGATCTCGCTCGGTGAAAAGGTGCGGCTGCTGCAGTCACTGGGCGGGCCGAGGCTGCTGGTACCGCGCGTGGCTCCGCCGCCGCAAGAGGTGCGGGTCAACTCCAGGTGGCTCTCGGGGCGGCGGCACACCAAGGCGCGCGACGCGAGCGCCATCTCGCACCACTACGACGTCTCCAACACCTTCTACGAGTGGGTGCTCGGGCCGTCGATGGCCTACACCTGCGCCTGCTACCCGTTCGCGGACGCGACGCTCGAGCAGGCCCAGTACCACAAGTTCGATCTGGTGGCCCGCAAGCTGGCACTGCGACCGGGCATGCGCCTGCTGGATGTCGGCTGCGGGTGGGGCGGCATGGTGATGCATGCGGCCCGTCAGTACGGCGTCCAGGCACTGGGCGTGACGCTGTCGGAGGAGCAGGCCTCGTGGGCGCAGCGGGCAATCAAGGAGGCAGGCCTGTCTGAGCTCGCCGAGGTGCGGCACCTGGACTATCGCGACGTGACCGAGACCGGCTTCGACGCGGTCAGCTCGATCGGGCTGACCGAGCATATCGGCAAGGCCCAGCTGCCGGATTACTTCGCCTTCCTCTACAGCAAGCTGCGGCCCGAGGGCCGGCTGCTTAATCACTGCATCACCCGTCCGGACAACACCGGCCCGGCGAGGGTCACCGACGGGTTCATCTACCGCTATGTCTTCCCCGACGGCGAGCTCGAGGGGCCCGGCTACCTGATGTCGCTCATGCACGACGCCGGCTTTGAGGTCAGGCACGCCGAGAACCTCCGCGAGCACTACGCCAAGACGCTGACGGCCTGGTGCGCCAACCTCGACGCGCACTGGGACGAGGCCGTCGCCGAGGTCGGCCAGGGCACCGCGCGGGTGTGGCGGCTTTACATGGCCGGGTCGCGGCTCGGCTTCGAGCGCAACCAGATTCAGTTGCACCAGATCCTGGGTGCCAGACTCGGTCGGGACGGTGCCTCGGGGATGCCGCTGCGTCCCGACTGGGAGCCTCCGGTGTCCGGTGAGGACGCGATCCAGGGTTAGCCGGCTTGGGCGTGCCTCGGGGCTTGCGAGCGCGGCCCGGGCCCTGCCGGTCTCCATTGACGCAGGTCCTCACGCGGCGCCGGATTGGCGCTGCACCCCACCAGCGCACGTACCCCACGGATGGGGTGGGCCAAGCCGGGTGAGGCCGGTAGCGTCCGCGAGCCCACCTGTTGCCGCCCCGGCTGCGGCCGGCCCCGCCGGGTGCGACCTCGTGCCTGAGCCCGGCTTCCGGACACCGCGCGGACTAGCCCTGGAACCACCCAGATGGGCTATTCGTGCGCGTAGCCTCGCTTAAGTCATGATACGGGAATGCTTGGGCGATAAGCGATTTCTACCGCGCGCCCGTTTATCGATCAAATAGCCTGGTCGAGCTATTTGTCCGAATCTATCCATGCTGAGCCAAACGTCCTGTTACGGTATCCGTGAGAAAAAAGTTAGGCCCAGCGAGAGGTGGAGTTCGCCGCGTAGCCGGGCGGGGATACGTCGGAAGGCAGGTTTTTGGGTTCGGCACCCGAGAGCAGCACCAGCAAGATTGCACGGAAGCGGGGGCGGCACCGTCGCCCGTCAAGAGTGCAGAAGGTCGCAAAGAGGGCGAGCATAGCCGTGCCGGCACTCGCGGTGTCCGGGGCGCTCGCCGCGGCGCCGCAAGCGCTCGCAGCCACCACCCCAGGTGTGCATGCGGCCGCGTTCGCCGTGACCACGCACCCGATCAGCGCTCAACTCGACGCAGCTGTGCATCCCGCCGCGTCGTTCACCACCTATACGGTCCAGCCCGGAGACACTCTCTCCGGGATCGCGTTGCGGCTCTTTGGCCGCGCCAGCGGATGGCACCAGTTGTATCGGCTGAACCGGTCCAAGATCAGCAATCCGAATCTGATCTTCCCCGGCATGGTGCTGGCGGTACCTCGCCACCTGAGCGCGGGCGGCCAGCAA